>JAYTQA010000030.1:0-5426 GCA_043746955.1 bacterium
GCCGATGTGATCCACGCCTGGGCGGTGCCGGCTTTTGCCGTGATGCACTCTGCCGTGCCGGGCCGCTTGGGTGAGACGTGGTTCAAGGCCACGCAAGAGGGCATCTATTTTGGTCAATGCACCGCTCTCTGTGGTCAGGGCCACGCCTATATGCCGATTGAGGTGAAGGTCGTGTCGGAAGCAGCCTATGCCAAATGGCTGGAGCAGGCCAAGGGCGGCAACTACACGCTTGCCCAGAACTGAGGCGCGGACAGCGACGCTCTGGCCCCTCCGCATCGGTGGGGCCTTTGCCTGTGAAGGCTTGAAGGAAACCGGATGACCGACACCCAGACATTCCGCGACCAGCCGCTTGCCGAAGCGGGGCCGGTTGCCGCCGAGCCGGAGTTTTCCGACTTTGTGCAACTGCTGAAACCGCGCGTGATGTCTTTGGTGATCTTTACCGCGCTTGCCGGCATGATCGCGGCCCCGGTGCATCTGCCGCCGGTGGCGTTTTTCACCACGATCCTGTTCATCGCTTTGGGGGCGGGTGCCTCGGGTGCGCTCAACATGTGGTGGGATGCTGACATTGACGCGGTGATGCACCGCACCGCCAAGCGCCCGATCCCGTCGGGCCGCGTCCAGCCGGGTGAGGCTTTGGGCTTGGGCGTGGCGCTGTCGGCGGCCTCGGTCATCATGCTCGGGCTGGCGGCCAATCTGGTGGCGGCGGGGCTTTTGGCCTTCACGATCTTCTTTTACGTGGTGGTCTATTCGATGGGGCTGAAACGTCTCACGCCGCAGAACATCGTGATTGGTGGTGCCGCCGGGGCGTTTCCGCCGATGATCGGCTGGGCCGCGATGACCGGCAGCGTGTCGTTGGAAGCCTGCCTGATGTTCGCGCTGATCTTCATGTGGACGCCGCCGCATTTCTGGGCTTTGGCGCTGTTCATGAAGGAAGATTACTCGCGCGCAGGTGTTCCGATGCTGACGGTGACCCATGGCCGGAAATCGACCCGGCGGCATATCATGGTCTATACCGTCTTGCTGGTGCCGGTGGCGCTGGCGCTTGGGCTTACCTCGATCGGCGGGCCGGTCTATCTGGTCACGGCGGCGGTGCTGAACCTGGGCTTTCTGATCGGCGCTTGGGCTATTTTGCGCCGGGATGAGGTTGTGGCAGGGGCCGACAAGTACCGGGTGGAAAAGCAGGTGTTCACCTTCTCGCTCTTCTATCTGTTCGTGCTGTTCGGCGCGCTGATGGTCGAGGCCGGTTTGCACCACTTTGGCTATGGGGCGCTCTGATGAGCTTCAAACCTGACCATGAGATTTACCGTCGCCGGTTTTCGCGCAATGTCGGCGTCGGCGTGTTGCTGGCGGCGTTTGTGATCCTGTCGTTCTTTCTGACCGTGGAGAAGGTGACGCACGGCGACCCGATGCACGCGCTGCAGGGCAAGGGTGCGGTCAACCCGGACGGCTCGCCGATCGTGCCGGGCACGACACCCGTGACGGATGGCAACTGATGGCGGAGCGGACACCCCAGCAACGCACCGCGGGATGGCTGATGCTGGTGGCGCTGGTAATGACCAGCCTGTCGTTCGCGGCAGTGCCGTTTTACTCGTGGTTCTGCAAGACGACCGGGTTTGGCGGCACCACTTCGGTGGCAAAACATGCGCCAGCCCAGCCGTTGGATCAGAAGGTGACCGTGCGGTTTGATGCCTCGATCGACCGCGACATGCCGTGGACCTTCCGGCCCCTGCAAACCGCGATGGTGCTGCGGATCGGCGAGACCGGGCTGGCGTTTTTCGAGGCGCATAACCCGACCGACCACACCGTGGCGGGGCAGGCGAGCTATAACGTCACCCCGGATGCGGCCGGCGGCTATTTCACCAAGATCGCGTGTTTCTGCTTCACCGCGCAAATATTGCAGGCGGGCCAGACCGTGAAGATGCCGGTGACGTTTTACGTGGACCCGGCGATTGTCGCCGACCGCGAGGCCAAATATGTCAATGAAATCACGCTGTCCTATACTTTCCATCAAATCCCGCTGGATGTGGCCGAGGCAGCCCTTGCCCCCGCAGCCGCCAAACCGATAAACTAGCCCCAGAAAACGAGGGAGCCTGCCCATGGCCGATACCGCGCATGCCAAGAACCACGACTACCACATCCTGCCGCCGTCGATCTGGCCGTTCACCGGGGCGGTGTCGGCCTTTTTGATGCTGGGTGGCATGGTGATCTGGATGAACCATGGCTCGCAAACCCGGGGCACGCCGTTTGTGGCGCTGATCGGTGCCTTAGGGGTCATCTACACCATGTACGCCTGGTGGAGCGAGGTGGTCCACGAGGCGAACACCGGCGATCATACGCCGGTGGTGCGGATCGGCCTGCGCTACGGCTTCATCATGTTCATCATGTCGGAAGTGATGTTCTTTGCGGCGTGGTTCTGGACCTTCTTCAAGCACCGGATGTATCCGATGGGGCCGTTGAGCCCGCTCACCGATGGCGTCTGGCCGCCGGTCGGGATTGAAGTGTTCAACCCCTGGCACCTGCCGATCATCAACACGCTGATCCTTTTGTGTTCGGGGGCGGCTGCCACCTGGGCGCATCACGCCCTGGTGCACGAGAACAACAACCGTCCGGCGATGAAGCAGGGCCTGGCGCTGGCGGTGATCCTTGGCGTGATGTTCACGGTGTTTCAGGCCTATGAATACGCCCATGCCGGGTTTGGTTTTGCCGGTAACATCTATGGCGCGTCGTTCTTCATGGCGACCGGCTTTCATGGCGCGCATGTGATCATCGGCTCGATCTTTCTGACCATCTGTCTGATCCGGGTTTATCGGGGCGATTTCACCCCCGATCAGCACATCGGGATGGAAGCGGCGGCGTGGTATTGGCACTTCGTCGACGTGGTCTGGCTGTTCCTGTTCGCCGCCGTCTATGTCTGGGGCGCGGGTTGAACGTTGGTCCGGGTTGAGAGCGCCGGGGGTTTCACACCCCCGGACCCCCGTGGGATATTTGGGGACAGAAAATGAGGGGCGCGGGTTCGGGCGTCCCTTTTTCTTTGGAGGCCCGTGGTTTGGAGCCCCGTGGTTTGGAGCCCCATGCTTTGGAGTTGGCGATGCGGCGGATGATCGGGCCATTGCTGTTCGGGGTGGTGGGCGTGGCGATCCTGATCGGCCTCGGCGTCTGGCAGCTTGAGCGGCTGAAATGGAAAGCGGCAAAGCTGGCGGCGATTGATGCGATGCTGGTGGGGTTGCCGGTGCCTTTGCCTGCGGTCGTGGATTTTGAACACGATCGCTATCGGGGGGTTAGCGTCGCCGGGGCCTACACCGGCGAGGTGGTGTTCAAGCTCGACAGTCTCGCGGATCAGGGGCCGGGCAAGCGGGTGATTGCGGTGTTACAGATGCAGGACGGGGGCCGGGTTCTGGTCGACCGGGGTATCTGGCTGGATGGTATCGTGGCCACACCAACCGTGGCGCATGGGGCGGTGGTGGTGGGCAATCTCGATTGGCCGCAGGAGGCCGATGCTTATACGCCGCCGCCCGACCCCAAAACCGGCCTTTGGTTTGCCCGCGATGTGGCGGCGATGGCCAAGGCGTTGGGGGCGCAGCCGGTGTTGATTGTCGCGCGAGCGCCTACCGGTGACGGAATAACCCCGCTGCCGCTCGACACCGCCGCTATTCCCAATGACCACTGGCAATATGCCATCACGTGGTTTTCTTTGGCGGGCGTCTGGTTTGGGATGACAGTCTTTCTGTTGTGGCGTATCAGGCAGCAAAATCTGAAGGCGGCATGATGCGGTATATCTCGACCCGGGGGGCAGCTCCGGTTCTGACGTTCGGTGAAGCGATGATGACCGGGCTGGCGCGGGACGGCGGGCTATATGTGCCTGAGGTGGTGCCGGTATTGTCGAAGCCGCAGCTTGCCGCACTGGCCGGGCGACCCTATGAGGAGGTGGCCTTTGCGGTCATGCAGCCGTTCATGGGCGATACGTTCTCGGATGAGGAGTTTCGCGGGCTGATTGCCAAGGCTTACGCGGGCTTTGGGCATCCGGCGCGGGCCCCGCTGAAGCAACTGGCGCCCAATCATTTTCTGCTGGAATTGTTTCACGGCCCGACCTTGGCGTTCAAAGACTTTGCCATGCAGTTGATCGGCCAGATGATGCAGGCGGCTTTGGCCAAGTCCGGTGAGCGGATTACCATCGTGGGCGCAACGTCGGGCGATACCGGGTCGGCGGCGATTGAGGCGTTCCGGGGCTTGGCCAATGTCGATGTGTTCATCCTGTTCCCGCATGGCCGGGTGTCCGAGGTGCAGCGGCGGCAGATGACGACTCCGGTCGAGGCGAATGTCCACGCGCTGGCGATGGACGGCGACTTTGACGACTGTCAGGCCCGGGTCAAGGATATGTTCAACGACTTCGCCTTCCGGGATGGCGTGCGGCTGGCGGGGGTGAACTCGATCAACTGGGCGCGGGTGCTGGCGCAGGTGGTGTACTTTGTGTCCGCGGCTTTGAGCCTTGGCGCGCCGGAGCGCCGCGTCAGTTTCACCGTACCGACCGGCAATTTTGGCGACATCTTCGCGGGCTATATCGCGCGTTCGATGGGGCTGCCGATTGAACAGCTGGTGATTGCGACCAATCAGAATGACATTCTGGACCGGGCTTTGCGGTCAGGGCGTTACGCGACCCATCGGGTGATGCCGTCAATCTCGCCCTCGATGGACATTCAGGTGTCGTCGAATTTCGAGCGGGCGTTGTTCGATGCCTATGGACGGGATGGGGCTGCGGTTTCGGCGCTGATGGGCGAGTTGAAAGCGGGCGGGTTTGCGATTTCCCAAGGGGCGTTGCAGATGTTGCAGGAAACGTTTGCCTCCGGGCACTGTTCGGAGGCGGACACCTCGGCCACGATCAAGCGGTGCTTTGCGGCCACGGGTGAACTTCTTTGCCCGCATGGGGCGGTGGGCGTGAAAGTCGCGGAGGAGCATCTGGGGGCTGTGCCGATGATCACTCTGGCGACAGCACACCCCGCCAAATTCCCCGACGCAGTCGAGGCGGCCACCGGGATCCGCCCGCCGCTGCCGCCCCGGATGGCTGAGCTTTACCACCGGCCCGAACGGGTCACCCTTGTGCCGAATGATCTGGCAGCCCTTCAATCTTTGGTCCGCGAAAGGATCACCCTTTGACGCAACACCTCACGACGCTGGATAACGGGTTGCGGATTGTCACCGAGGACATGCCGGGGCTCAAGTCAGCCTCCGCTGGCATCTGGGTGATGGCGGGCGGGCGGCACGAGCGGCCAGAGCAGAACGGCATCGCGCATTTTCTGGAGCATATGGCGTTCAAGGGCACCGGGCGGCGCACCGCCTTGCAGATTGCCGAGGAAATTGAGGATGTTGGCGGCTATATCAACGCCTATACCTCGCGTGAGATGACCGCCTATTACGCGCGTGTGTTGGAA
>JAYTQA010000031.1:0-5426 GCA_043746955.1 bacterium
CACCTCGATCCGCAAACGCTTTGTGACGCCGGGGATGTCGCTGGGTGCTTTAAGCCCGGAGGCCCATAAGACGCTGAACGTGGCGATGAACCGGATTGGCGCCAAGAGTGACTCCGGGGAGGGCGGCGAAGATCCGGCGCATTTCCACCCGGAGCCGAATGGCGACAATCCGTCGGCCAAGATCAAGCAGGTGGCGTCCGGGCGCTTTGGGGTGACGGCAGAGTATCTGAACGCCTGCGAGGAACTTGAAATCAAAGTGGCACAGGGGGCCAAGCCCGGCGAGGGTGGCCAGTTGCCGGGGATGAAGGTGACGGCCTTGATCGCGCGCTTACGGCATTCCACGCCGGGGGTGACTTTGATCAGCCCGCCGCCGCACCATGACATCTATTCGATCGAGGATCTGGCGCAGCTGATCTATGATTTGAAGCAGATCAACCCGCGCGCCAAGGTGACGGTCAAGCTGGTGAGTTCCAGCGGCGTGGGGACGATTGCGGCGGGCGTGGCCAAGGCCAAGGCTGATGTGATCCTGATTTCGGGCCACAATGGCGGCACCGGGGCCTCGCCGGGCACCAGCATCAAATACGCCGGTCTGCCGTGGGAAATGGGCCTGACCGAGGCGCATCAGGTTCTGGCGATGAACAACCTGCGCGAACGGGTGACCTTGCGCACCGATGGCGGCCTCAGGACCGGTCGCGACGTGGTGATGGCCGCGATGATGGGGGCCGAGGAATACGGCATTGGCACGGCTGCGCTGATTTCCATGGGTTGCATCATGGTGCGGCAGTGCCAAAGCAACACCTGTCCGGTCGGGGTCTGCACGCAGAACGAAGCGTTGCGGGCGAAGTTCACCGGAACCGCGGATAAGGTGGTCAACCTGATCACCTTCTATGCGCAGGAGGTGCGCGAGATTTTGGCCTCGATTGGGGCGCGGTCGATGGATGAGATCATCGGGCGGGCGGATCTGCTCAGCCAGATTTCGCGCGGTTCGGCGCATCTGGATGATTTGGACCTGAACCCGCTGCTCATCTCGGTCGATAGCACGCAGCGGATCACTTATGACCGTTCCAAGCCGAGGAATGCCGTGCCCGATACGCTGGATGCCGAGATTATCCGCGACGGCGCGCGGTTCTTTGAGGACGGCGAGAAGATGCAGCTGTCTTACGCGGTGCGCAACACTTTGCGGACCATCGGGACGCGGGCTTCGAGCCATATCGTCAAGAAGTTCGGGATGCGCAATAGTTTGCAGCCGGATCATCTGACGGTGAAGCTGTCGGGCTCCTGCGGGCAATCGCTCGGCGCATTTGCGGTGCGCGGGCTGAAGCTGGAAGTGCAGGGCGACGCCAACGACTATGTCGGCAAGGGGCTGTCGGGGGCCACGATAGTGGTGCGTCCCTCGATGATGTCGCCCTTGAAGGCCGAGGACAATACGATCATCGGCAACACCGTGCTTTATGGCGCGACCGATGGCTATCTTTATGCCTCAGGTCGCGCGGGGGAGCGGTTTGCGGTGCGCAATTCCGGTGCCAAGGTGGTGGTCGAAGGCTGCGGGTCGAACGGCTGCGAGTATATGACTGCCGGGGTGGCGGTTATTCTGGGCCGGATCGGTGCCAACTTTGGCGCCGGGATGACCGGTGGGATGGCCTATGTCTACGACCCGGAGGGCGTGGCCGAAGACTTCATGAACCTCGAGACGATCCTGACCTGCGGTCTGGGCCATCCGCATTGGGAGGCGCAGGTCAAGGGTCTGATCGAGGCGCATGTCGCGGAGACGGGGAGCCGGCATGGCGCGCGGATATTGGCCAACTGGGCGGAAGAGCGGCGGAATTTCCTGCAGGTCTGCCCGCTGGAAATGCTCAACCGGCTGAGCCATCCGTTAAGCGACGAGGCGGTGAAGGTTCCGGCGGAGTGAGGTGGAAGGCCCCCATGATCGGGGGCCTTTTCATACGCCGAGGAGGGCCGGGAAATCCCGTGCACCGTGCATGATCCGTAAGACCATGATAAGGTCGGCCTGTTCCAGATAGAATACGACGTAAGGAAAGCCTCTGACGGGCCAGATACGCAGACCGGTCATTCCCACGTCTTCCGCAAGGCGAAGCGACCCAATGGCGGGCTGCTCTGACAAAAGCGCAAGGCCGCGACGCAGGGAGGCCAAAAAACTCTCAGCCAAGCGTGGCCCGGCGGTTTCCTCCAGATAGGCCAAGATCATAACCACGTCATCCTGAGCTGTCTGAAGCTGAAGGACTGGTTTCACTCTGCCGCAGTCCGCCGACCAATCGTTGCGCGCAGGTGTTCAAAATAGGCATCGTCGGCCGGTTGCGGATTGCCCGAGGCGATCCCTTCCAGCAAGGCAGCGCGCAGCTTTTCAATCGCGTCGCGCCGCTCCCGGATCATCGCCCGCACATATTCGCTGGTCGTCGCATAGCCGTGCGCTTTGGTTTGCTGATCGACCCATGCCTTCATGTCGTCGGGGAGCGAGATATTCATCGTGGCCATGGCAGCCTCCTGTTTTGGGCATAGTTTAGCCGATTGGCAAAGATTGGCAAGCTTTGCCATTGGCGGGCTGACATGGATCAAGGCCGTGCCTCGGGAATGGTGCGATGGGTTTGGCCAGTTTGATGGAGAGCCAAATGTCTGACCTGATCGTCGTGTCGTTCGACACCGAAGCCACCGCGTTTGAGATGCGGGCGGAACTGGTGAAACTGCAGAAGGAATATCTGCTGGAGATGGAGGATGTGGTGGTCGTCACCCGCAGCCTGGACGACAAGGTGCAACTGCATCAGGTGGCCAACATGACTGCGATAGGCGCTGCGAGTGGTGGGTTTTGGGGCATGCTGGTCGGGCTCTTGTTCCTCAACCCGTTCCTAGGTGCGGTGGTGGGCGCTGGGGCCGGTGCCTTGTCAGGCTCCCTGAGCGATGTGGGCATCAATGATGATTTCATGCGCGAATTGGGCCAGAAGCTCAAGCCCGGCACCGCGGCGGTGTTCGTGTTGGCGCGCAAGTTCAATACGGCCAAGGTGGTCGAACGCTTGGGCAATTTCCGGGCCAAGGGTGTGATCCTGCAAACCTCGCTGACGCATGATGATGAGGCAAGCCTGCGCGCGGCGTTGGAAGTCAAAGCCGCCTGACCGACCGGCTTGACAGATTAGACTGACCGACCGGACAGACTGACCGGCTTGACCGCACCGGGCCGCTGAGGCCTAAGGTGCCCCATGGCCGCGCAAAAATCCCGAGTGTCGAAACCCGCGAACCGCCCCCGCCCGTTGTGGCGGCTCGGGTTGGCTTGGGCCGGGCGGGGCGTGGCGGCGGTCACCGGGTTTTACCTGTTGCTGATCTTTCTGTTTTCGTTCCTGCCGCCGCCCGGCAACATCTACCAATGGCAGGAAAGCTGGCGCTTGGGCGGCATTCAGCGCGAATGGGTCAGTTGGGACAAGATCGCTCCCGCAATGGGCCGGTCTGCGGTGGCGGGGGAGGATGCGAATTTCTGTCTGCACTGGGGCTTTGACATGGCGCAGATCCGCGATGCGATAGCGCACGGCGAGCAGCGTGGTGCCTCGACCATTTCGCAGCAGGTCGTCAAGAACGTGTTCCTGTGGCAGGGGCGGTCCTATCTGCGCAAGGCGATGGAGGCGGCCCTGACCCCGGTGGTCGAACTGATGTGGTCCAAGCAGCGCATCCTGGAAGTGTATCTGAACGAGGCGGAGTTTGCCGACGGCGTGTTTGGGGTGCAGGCGGCGGCGCGGGTGTTGTTCAAGACTGACGCAGCCCATCTGACCCCGGTGCAGGCGGCGCGGTTGGCGGCGGTTCTGCCCTCACCCAAAGAACGCCATGCAGCCAAACCATCGGTTTTCGTGAAGGCGCACGCCGAAGAAATCATGTCCGGCGCCGATACGATTGCGGCGGACGGCCGGGCCCGCTGTTTTGAGACGGCGGATTAGGCGTTCGCGGTTGAAGTCCGCGACCAAGCGATGCATTGAAGAAGCGCAACTTGCCACGGGCCCGCCATGATCCGCCTCTACCATTTCCCGCTCTCACCCTATTGCCGCAAGGTGCGCCTGACGCTGGCCGAAAAGAAGCTTGAGGTCGAGCTGGTCGAGGAGCGCTATTGGGAGCAGGGGGCCGAGTTTTTGCGGCGCAATCCGGCCGGCAAGGTGCCGGTGCTGAAGATCGACGCCAAACTGCTGTCGGAAAGTCAGGCGATTTGCGAGTATCTTGAGGAAAGCTATCCCAACCCGCCGCTGATGCCGCGCGATGCCGACACAAGGTATGAGGTGCGGCGCTTGTGCGCTTGGTTTGACGACAAGTTCCATGCGGAGGTGACCTCCAAGCTGCTATACGAACGGGTGCACAAGAAAATCATGGGGCTGGGCTATCCGGATTCAAAGAACGTGAAATCGGGGGCGAGCCGGATCAAGTACCACATCGATTATCTGGGCGGGCTGTTGGAGCAGCGGCGCTGGCTGGCGGGGGACGTGATGACGCTGGCCGATTTTTCGGCGGCGGCGCATTTGTCATCGCTGGATTATATCTCGGACGTCGATTGGAATCGTTGCCCCCCGGTCAAGGACTGGTATGCCAAGATCAAATCGCGGCCGTCGTTCCGGTCCCTTCTGTCGGACCAGATATCGGGCTTTCCACCACCCGCGCATTACGCCGATCTGGATTTTTGAGGGGTCACGATTTTTCTGCGAAAAATCAGATGATTACTTTGCTTCGGGCATTTCGACCGGGCCGCCAGCGTCTTGCCAATCCTTGAAGCCGCCGAGGTTGAAGACCTGGCTATAGCCCATGTCTTTCAAGAGCTTGCCCGCCAAAGCGGCCCGCCCCCCGCTGGCGCAGTGCAGGATGACCGGGCGATCCGGCTGCAACTCGGGGTCGTGGCTGGGGACGGTGGTATCGGCGCGAAACTCCAGAATGCCGCGTGGGATGTGATGGGAGCCTGCGGCGCGGCCCGTCGCGGCCCGTTCCGGGGCGTCGCGGACATCGAGCAGCAAAGCGCCGTCGGCGATCATCTTTCGCGCGTCATCGGTCGAGATGCGCGGCACTTCGGCATTGGCGGCAGCGAGCAGGTCTTTGGCGGTGACGGGCATGGTTGGGCTCCTATGGTTCGTAGCGGACGTAGGCGAAAGCTTGGCTGTCGGGCGACCAGCATGGCACATTGATGGTGCCCTGACCGCCGGTAAACTCCAGAATCCGGCGGCGGTTTTCGCCGATGGGGGTCGCGAGGCAGAGGGCGACTTGCAGGTTTGCCGGGTGGCTGGCGGTGCCGGGCGGGTAGGCGAGGTAAAGCAGGTGCTGGCCATCGGGGGAAGGGTGGGGGAACCAGTTGACATAGGCGTCGGCGAAAAGCTTGTGTTGGTTGGTGCCGTCGGTGTTCATCGCCCAGATTTGCGCGTGACCGTCGCGGTCGCAGTTGTAATAGATCTGGG
>JAYTQA010000032.1:0-2026 GCA_043746955.1 bacterium
GAGGCGTTTCGGGTGATGAGCGAGGCCTGGGGCAAGGCTTTGCGCGACGGGTTCAGTCAGATCAACATCTGAGGGGTGCTGCCCGACGGCTGGGGGGACTTCGCGTCCCCTCAAGCCGCGCAAGCGTGCGCGGCGCTCTTCGCTGAAAATCGTCCACTGGAAGATTCTCCGGGCGCTTATCGCCCTGCGGGATATTTTTGGACAGTTACATAGCCGGGTGCTGACGTCAGTTTGCGGCGTAAAGCCCGATGGCCTCGGCGAGGAAGCTGTGGCGGAGCGCAGGACGCTCCATCAGGATTTCGTGTTCGGCGCCGTGCACCAGGGTCAGGCGACCGTTTGGCCAGTTTTTCATCCGGGCGCGAATCGGTTTGGTGTCGATGATCCGTTCGAGGTTGCCATAGGCGCAGAAACACGGCGTTGTTGGCGAGGCGCACCGGGCGAGCGCGCGGCATTCCTTGAGTGCGGCCCGCAGCCAGCCATAGCTCGGGCCGCCAAGCGAGAGCGCCGAGTGGGCTTCGGCCTGACGCTTCATATACGCCCACATGTCGGGGTCGGTGGTCAGGGTGTTGCCGCGAAAGGCCACGGTCGTCACATAGGTTTGCGCGCCGGTGCCGGGGGCATACCGGTGGTCAAAATTGAACGCGTGCGCGAGGTCGGGCAGGGTGTTGGCGATCGGCCGCAGCAGGGGGGCGATCAGGATGCCCCACATCGGCGCGGCGAACGCGGCAGAGCGGACCGGCAGGCCACGGATCAGGCCGCGCAGCGCGATGCAGCCGCCCATCGAATGCGCCAGGATGTGGAACGGCTGGGGCAGGCCTTGGGTTTGGGCGAAGGCGAGAAGCGTGTCGAGGTCGTCTTGATATTCTGCAAAATCAGCGACATGGCCAACCATCGGGTCAGCCAAAGCGCGGTCGGACCTGCCTTGGCCGCGCCAATCGAGCGCCAGGGTGGCATAGCCCGCCTCGGCGAGAACCTGAGCGGTGCGGCCGTATTTCTCGACATATTCGGTGCGGCCGGGCAGCAACAGGACGGTGCCTTTGGCGGCATTGGCGTGCCATAACCCGGCGCGCAGGCGGGTATGGTCGGATGCGCGCAACCAGATGCCCCGTGCATCTGACGGGCCTTCGGCGACTTCGTTATCAAGCGGCGCTGGAGCCGGCCGGTTGGTATTCACCCCAGAACCTGCCCCAATTTCATCGCCAGACCCATCGAGCCGTCAACCGTCAATTTGCCGGTCATGTAGGCCGTGGTGGCGGATAATTCGCCCGCAAGGATCGCCTGAAACACCTCGGTGCTGGCGGTCAGGGTGACGTCGGCGGGGCCATCGCCGGCGCGCACGCCATGTTCGTCGAACATGATCGCCCCCTCCCCGGGCAGCACAAACTTTGCCACCCCGTCAAAGTCTTGGCCGCGGGCTTGCAGGGCAGCTACGGCGGCGTCGATCACTTTGCTCATCTTGTTGCCTTTCGTGAGGACGGGCCACTGGCGTTTTCTGCGCCATGCGTTACTTTATGCTTATGAAAGCCCTGCGCCCGCTTGCCAATGGTATCGTTGCGTTCTTTCTGCTGGTAGCGGGCGGGCTTTTGCCTGCCTTCGCCGATGACAAGCGCTTGGATGAGCTTTTTCAGCAATTGCAAACTGCCACCGACGAAGAAGCCGGCGCAATCACCCAGAATATCTGGATCGAATGGTCGAAGTCGGGGTCGGCCTCGATGGACTTGCTGTTAAAGCGGGGTCAGGATGCCTTGGCCTTGGGTAAGGCAAAATGAATTCGCCAAGCTCCTTGCTGAAGAACGCCGCATCGGGCCGCACGCGCGCGGCGGCAAAGCCTGGCGGCGCCGGATAGGCGTAGGAATAGAACGCCGGATAGTCGATCGCGCCGCCGCCCGGCCAGAAGCCCGCGCTCGACACCTCGTGCGAATAGGCCTCCCGCGCCACGGCGTCCGGCAGGTTCGGCACGCCCCCCGGGTGCGGCGGCGCGGGTCTGCCGGAAAAGCGCGTCACCGCGAGATCGAAGCTGCCCCAG
>JAYTQA010000033.1:0-2024 GCA_043746955.1 bacterium
CGGACAAGGTGGTGAAAACCGATGCCGAATGGCGCGCGCTGCTGGACGGCGAGGCGTTCAAGGTCACCCGCAAACATGGCACCGAACCGGCGGGCAGCCATGACAACTTTCCCAAAGCGGCCGGCACCTTTCACTGCGTCTGCTGCGGTGCGCCGCTGTTTGACCAGACCACCAAGTTCGAATCCGGCACCGGCTGGCCCTCCTTCTATGCCCCGGTTCCGGGCGATCGGGTCGGCGAGGCGCAGGACAGCGGCTGGTTCATGAAGCGGACCGAGGTGCATTGCAACCGCTGTGCGGCGCATCTGGGCCATGTGTTTCCCGACGGCCCCGCGCCCACCGGCCTGCGCTATTGCATCAACGGCGTGGCCCTGACCTTTGAACCGAAAGCCTGACGGCCAGCTCTGCTGACCCGGCTTGGCGGGATGCGCGCCCGGAAAACCAGTCCGTGGCAGGTGTTCATCGCAGAACGCCCAAGCAAACTTGCGTGGCCGCCCCCCGCTTGGCCGCCTCTGCCGGGGCTCACGCCACCAACGGCCCGCCCCCCGATAGGAACTTTGCCCCGGGTGAAACCTCCCAAAACCCCCAGCGATTTCATTTCGGCAAAAATATCCCCGCCGGAGGCCCCGGCCAGACCCGGGCGCTATTCGGCCAGCACCAGGCTTTGACATCCGGCTGCGGCTTCAGAAGGCTACTTCTTCAGCAGGCTGGCCGGGTCAATGTGCCCGAGGTTGGCGAATATCTGCGCCAGAGCGCTGCGGCCCTTGATCGGTTCGGTGGTGATCCGGCGCGAGATCGCCACGACCTCGCCCTTGTCCAAGCCGAATCGCTCGACATTGGCGAGGTTGCCCTTGGCGTCAAAGCTGATCGCCACCACTTGGCGGTCGGTCTCTTGCGGGGCGCGCGCGCCAGAGGTTTTCCACCGGCTTTCGACGTAGAACCATTCGGTATCGCCCAAAACCCCCTCCGCCGACGGGCGGCCGAAGAAGGCTGCGACCGAATCGCGGGTGTCGACCCCGATCTTGAGCGCCGCGAGGTCGGTTTCTTCCGGGATATAGCCATGATTGCTGTAGATCGGCGTGCAAGCGGCGGTCAGCACCAGCGCCAGCGCCAAGCCACGCGCCCGCCACGGCCCGGTCACAGCGCCCCCCGCCCGCGGCAGCCACATCCCGGTCATAGCGCCCCCCGCCCGCGCCCGCCACGGCCCGGTCACAGCGCCCCACGCCCGCGGCCACCACATCCCGATCTTAGCGCCCCCCGCTCGTGGCAGCCACATCCCGGTCATAGCGCCCCACGCCCGCGGCCACCACAGCCCGGTCATAGCGCCCCACGCCCGTCCCGGCCCGGTCATAGCGTCCAAACCCCGCGCCCGCACCCAAGTGCGGCACCCGTGGCCCTGCCCGTCATCATCCTGCCCGTCGCCTCGCGCCATGCTTCCCCTGCCCTGTCAGGCCGATCCCTGTCTTGCTCCAGCCCTTACGTATGCCGCACGGATGTGCAAGACTTCGGTCAGCCCCCTCGGGCCTGCGATCTCCCTTGCCCCCGCTTACAGCAAGCAAGGCCCCTGGTTCAAGAAAGGAACGCTTGACCAGCGCCCGGTGGCGGTTCTAAGCCCCGTTGGTTCCAAGCCCGGTCGGTTCCAAGCCCGGTCGGTTCCAAGCCCGTTCGTTCTGACCCCGTTCGTTCTACCCCGGCCCGTTCTAACCCCGGCCCGTCCTAAACCTCGCCTGCCATGAAGGAACCTGCGATGAGTGATCAGCCCAACCCGCCCGCGCTGCCGAGCCTGCCCTTCAAAGTGGCCGCCATCGCGGGCCGCGCCTCGACCCATGTGCGGTTTCGCCCCTCAGGCCCCGAACGGGCGGCGATTGCCCAGACGCTCGGCCTGCTGGACCTGCCCCTGATGGAGTTTGACGGCGACATCCGCCCGCAGGCCAAACGCGACATGGTGCTGGAAGGCCGCCTTACAGCGCGCATCGTGCAACCCTGTTCGGTGACGCTGGAGCCGGTCGTGACCGCAATTTCCGACC
>JAYTQA010000034.1:0-5415 GCA_043746955.1 bacterium
GTACCGGTTGGACCGGCCCCCGACCTGCGCCGGGGGCCGATCAGTCCTAAAAGGTCAGAAACTGATGGTCACTCACCCGGGCCTTTGCAGGCGATGATCTGATCCATCGAATAGGTGGTCCATTTCGGGATCGAGACGGAAACCGGCCATTCCGGGCTGAGCTTGGGGTTTTGGGCGGCGGCAATCGAGGCTTTGCCCGCATCAGAGGTGTTGTCCCACAGAACCGGGTCAACCAGCACGGTCTTGTCCTTCGGCGCTTTGCCGTCCAGAATTTGCAGCGCCAAAGCCACGCCTGCCCCACCGACCGAACCGGGGTTGGTGACGGCGGCCCCTTTCAGCCCCTTGACGCTCGCCAACTGGCCGACAAAGCCCGCGTTGTCGGCACCGACAATCGGCACCATCGGTGCGCCGGATTCGACAAACGCATCGACGATCACATTGTCGATCCCGCTGGTCCACACCCCGTCAAACTTGGCACCCGAGGCGATGATGTCATTGATCTGCTGCTTGCCCTGATCCTGTTGCCAGCCGGTGAAGACCTCTTGTGCCACCTTCACGCCGGGGAATTCCGCCAACGCTTTTTTGAAGCCCTTGTCGCGGTCATTGTCGGCACCAGCACCTGCAGCACCGCGCATGTAAACCACCGACCCCTTGCCGCCGATCTGGGTGAACAGCCACTTGGCCCCCAGATAGGCGTATTCGGTCTGATTGTTCGAGATGATATAGGCCGAAGGCTCGGTCACCGCCTGATCGACCGCCACCACGACAATGCCCTTGGCGGTCGCCTCTTTGATCGCGGCGTTGATCCCGTCCGCGTTGGCCGGGTTGACCACGATGGCGTCAACACCAGCTTGAATGAGGTTGCGGATATCCTCCAACTGTCCCGCCGCGTCGGTATTGCGGTGCGCGATGTTGAGCGCTGACACTTCCCCCGAGGCCAAAGCCTGCGCTTTCATCGCGCAGATCATTTCCTCGCGCCAGCCATTACCCTGCACGGTGTTGGAAATGCCGATCTTGTAGGTTTTGGCTTCTGCGATCCCCCCAAATGCCACCAAAGTCATAGCAGCGGTTCCCAGCATAAGTCGCTTCATGTGTCGTCCTCCCAAGTGTTTTCGGTAATGCGTTTTCTTGTTGCGTTGCGTGCTACTTTACAAAGGGGCGAAGCACGTCTCTCGCCAGCATAAACCCGCGTTTGATCGCCGCGTCGGATCCTTCGAAGGTGCGGTCCTCGTGTTCGATGATCACCGGGCCGTCGTAACCGGCACGGTACAAAGCCGCAAACGTGGCGGCCCAATCGACCTCCCCCAAGCCCGGCATCCGTGGCACTTGCCAGCCGATTCCCAAGGACATGATACCGTTTTCGTAAAGCCCGTCACGGTCGATCATCAGGTCTTTGGCGTGAACATGCACCATTTTCGGCCCAAATTCGCGGATGAACCGGGTTTGGTCGATCATCTGCCAGACCAGATGGCTTGGGTCATAGTTCATGCCGACGCCGCGCCAAGCCTCAAAGATCCGCCGCCAGATTTTGGGGGAATAGGCGATGTTGTGCCCGCCCGGCCATTCGTCATGGGAAAAGATCATCGGGCAGTTTTCAAACGCGAGGGTGACGCCGTGGTCGCGGGCGTGGGCCATAATGTCAGGAAAAATCTGGCTGGCGCGGGTCCAGTTCTGATCAAGGGTCAGGGTCCGGTCGCCGCCCATGAAGGTGTTCACAACTCCAACGCCCATCAGACTTGCGGCCGTGATCACGTGGCGAAGGTGGCCAATCACATTCTCCCGATGGCGCGCATCGGCATGCAACGGGTTGGGGTAATAGCCAAGGCCCGACACCGTCAGCCCCTTGTCGGCGATCATGCCCATCACGTCAGAGGCGCGGGCTTTGGTCATCCCCTCCACCGCGACATGGCTGGTCCCCGCATAGCGCCGCGTCTCGCCACCCGCACTTGGCCAAGCCGCCACCTCCAGCGCCTCAAAGCCAACCGAAGCCGACCAGTCGGCCACCTCACCCAACGAGGCGCCCGCAAATGGCACCGTCAAAATCCCAAGTTTCATCTACCCCCCCACCTCGACCCAACGCCCCTCAGCCGCACTTTTCAACACCGCGTCGCAGAACCGCATCTCGTAATGGCCATCCTCAAAGCTGGCATAGGTCGCGTCATCCGACCGCCCGCCCTTGGCCACATCGCCGTAAACCTGTGCAAAAAGCGCGCGGAAACTGTCGGCAAAGCCTTCGACATGGCCGCCCGGCAAATGGGTTGCCGCAGCGCCCAAGCCGTTCATCAAACTCGCATCGCGCTGCAAAATCTGGTTGGGCGCGTCGCGGTGGCCGATCCACAAATGATCCGGGGTTTCAGAATCCCACGCCGCCGAGGCCGCCGATCCGGCAATCTCCCACTTGAGCGCGTTCTTGCGCCCCTGACTGATCTGGCTGGTGCTCATGACCCCCCGCGCGCGGTTGGGAAAGCGCAGCAGGATCAGGGCGGCATCGTCGGTGGTCACGGGGCGCGCTTCCGTGGCCCCTTTGGCAGCGCTAAAGGTTTCCACTGGACCCACCGGCTTCTGCCGCATCGGGATGAAGGTGGACAGGTCGGCAAACACCGCACTTGGCCGATGCCCGATGATAAAGCTGATCAAATCCACCCAATGCGTGCCGATATCGCCGACCGAGCGCAAAACTCCGCCTTGATCCGCCTCAAGCCGCCAGTTCCAGTCACTGGGTCTGGCCAGCCAATCCTGATGGTACTGCCCGCTGACCAGCCGCACCTCGCCCAATTGACCCGAGGCCACCATCCCCCGCGCCTGCTGGTTCAACGGATAGAAGCGGATGTTGTAGCAGACCGCCGCCACCTTGCCGGAGGTTTTCGCCAGCGCCACCATTTCGGCGGATTGGGCGGCAGTCATCGCCAGCGGCTTTTCACAAACCACATGTTTTCCCGCCGCAAGCACCGCCTTAACCTGAGGATAATGCAGCACATTGGGCGAGGTCACATGCACCACTTGCACCGCCGGATCGGCCAGCAGCTCCTCCAGTGAGGCATAGGCCCGCCCGACCCCCAAAGCCTGCGCCCGCGCGGCCCCACGCTCGGCGCTGGAGCCCATGACCCCCACCACCGGCACAGCCAAGCGCCGCAAAGCCTCGACATGCACGGTGCCGATGACGCCTGTGCCGATGACAGCCGCGCCGATGCGGGTGAAATCGGTCATGGCGCCGCCCAATTCAGACTTTCGGGGTCACGCAATCGAATAACCTCCGTCGATTGCCAGACAGGTCCCGGTCATAAACCCGGCATGGGGCGAGCACAGGAACAGCACCGGCCCGGCGATATCCTCTGGCTGACCCCAGCGGCCCATCGGGGTGCGCAAGGTGACCGCCGCGACATGCGCCGGATCGGTTCGGCTGCGCGCCGATTGCTGGGTGACGATAAACCCCGGAGCTACCGCATTCACCCGGATGCCATCGCCCGCCCAGGCAATCGCCAATGACTTGGTCAATTGCACCACCGCCGCTTTGCTCGCCCCATAGGCCGGGTTTTTCGGGCTGCCAAAACTCGCATACATCGAGGCGATGTTGATCAGCACGCCCTTGGCCGCCTTCAGATGGCCATAAAACGCCTCTGCCGTCCGGAAACTGCCGTGCAGGTTGACGTTGACCACCCGTTCAAAGAACGCCGGGGCCATTTCTTCGCCGCGCGCGGTGATCGCCGCACAATTCACCAGAATGTCCAGCCGGTCGGTTTGCGTGGCATAGGTGCGCACGGCGATCAGGTCGGTCACGTCCAGTTGGGTATAATCGAACCGGGCGCGATCCTCCTCCGCAGGCTCCGGTTCGGCCCCGGTGATGGCGACAGCGGCCCCACAGCCTTGAAACGCCCGTGCAATGGCCGCACCAATCCCGGCCCGGCTTGCGCCCACCACCAGAACCCGCGCTCCCGAAAAGTCGAACGTAGCATCCGGCATGGTAGCCCCCTAAAGCCGACCTTTGGCCTAGCGGTGATTCGATGCAATGGAATTTTCACTTCAGCGGTTTTGATTATTCTGTTTCCAAGTGGTGCCAAGCTGCCGCCCAAGGCTGACAATCAGCGCCTGACAGACCACCATCGCTGGCACCTGACTGCGAAAATGCCCAAGCCGCGCTTCGTTCACATACAGAACATGGGCCGCAAGACCTGCCACCGGGCTCATCTCATTGTCGGTCAGCGCCAGCACCTTGTGGCCCCGGCGGGCGGCCAGACGGGCAACCTCGACCGTCTCAGGCGTGTAATCGTCGAAGGTCATCACCAGCAGCACGTCTTTCGGGCCGATCGCCATGACCTGTTCGACCCGCATCGCCCCGATGTTATCAATCAGATGTGCCCGCTTGCCGATGTTGGACAGGCCATAGACCATGTAAGCCCCCAGCCCGAAGGCACCCCGCGCCGCCGCCACATGAACCGCATCGCTTTCGGCCAGCTGGGTGACAAACCCGTCCAACTGTCCCCGGTCGAGCGCCAGTTCGATCCGCAGCAGGGATTGCACGCCGGCCTGCACAAAACTGGCAAACACATGGGCCGGGCTGTCGAGATCAGCCTCGGTCCGGGGCGGTTCAGCCATGCGGTCGGCATAGGGCAGGCGGGGGCCCAGAAGCCGTTCGCGAAACACCGCCTGCAATTCGGCAAAGCCCACAAAGCCCAGTTCCTTGGCAAAGCGGGTGATGGTGGCGGGCGGCACCTGCGCCTGATCTGCGATGCGCACCAGCGTGTTGATCGCGACCTCTTCGGGGTGGTTGAGGAAGAACTGTGCCACTTGGGCCAGACGTTTGGACAGCTTGCCCGCCCGCAACGCAAGGTCGGCCCGCAGGGCTTCATAGTCGCGCGCGGCAGGGGTTGGGTCAGACCGCACCGGCCACCTTCTGTTCAAAATCCACAATCGCCCCGCTCATCGGGATCGAGGCGGAGCCGAGCAGAAACACCACCAGCCGCGCGCATTCCTCCGCCGTGACCAGCCGCCCCAAGGGTTGTCTGGCCGCATCGTCTGCCAGCCAGCCGGGGCCGCGCCCAAGGACATTCGCCTGCATGTGATGCTCCGACGTAGTGGCGACCCAGCCAAGGTTGATGCCGTTGACCCGTATCTGGTCCGCCATATGGGCGTGGGCGGCGTTCTTGGTCAGGGTCAGCAAAGCGCCTTTGGTGGCGGAATAAATCGCCAGTTCCGGGATGCCGCACAGCGCATTCATCGACAGGATGTTGACGATCGACCCCGCCGCGTCGCGTCCGATCATATCCGCAATCGCCGCCTGCATCAGGAAAAACCCAGCACGGGCGTTGACGGCAAAAAGCTGGTCCCATACCTCAATCGAGCCGGAAAGGGCCGAGGCGCGCGTGGTCAGTCCCGCTGCATTGACCAGCCCGTCGATCCGGCCGAACCGGGCTTTTG
>JAYTQA010000035.1:0-2022 GCA_043746955.1 bacterium
CCTGACGCAACCGAGGCCCGCCATGCAACAGGATGACTTCCTTCCGACCCTCGCCGCCTATCTGATCGAAACGGCGCGGCTGAATGACGGCAAGGCCGCGTCGGAACGGGATCTGGCCGGGCATTTCGCGGTAAGCCGGGGGCAATTGCGCGAGGCGCTTGCGATACTTGAGGCGATGCAGGTGATCGAACGGCGGGCAAAATCCGGCATCTATGTCAATGGCGGGGTCAGCGGGATCGACGCGATGTCATTCTTTGCCCGGTTCGGCTTGCCGCTTGAAAACCGCCAGATCTTCGAAGCAGTCGAGGTGCGCAAGATCCACGAAATCAAGGCCGCCGAACTTGCCGCCTCGCGCGCCACAGAGGAAAACTTCGACCGTCTGCGCGATGTGCTGGCCCGGTCCGAGGTTCGGTTGCGCGCGGGCAAAGGGCTGGACGAGCTGGATCAGGAGTTTCATCTGGAAATCGTGCGCGCCACGCAGAACACGGTGTTCGTGACCATCTGCACCTCGTTCTATGCCCTCAGCCAGAACCGGCTGAAGGTCTATTTCCGCAGCGCGGAGCGTAACGAGCGGTCGCATCAAGAACACCTGCAGATCTTTGACGCGCTGTTGCGGCGCGATGCCGCGCTGTCTTCTGCGCTGATGGTGTCGCATCTGCGCGGTGCGATGAGCTATTGGTCAGAACTGCTTGACGCCCCCGCCACCGGGGGATCGGCCGAAGGGGCTGCACGATGATCTTCTCAACCCACCCACTGCACCCAGAGGTGACGGAGGCGCTTCGTGCGCTTGGCCGCTTTCGCGTCGCCAGCGCGCCGGTGCCGCAGGCCATTGCCGACGAAAGCGCCGGGGCCGAAATCATCGTGGTGCGCGCGTCCATCCCTTCGGGGATCATCGCGCGCGAGGCTGGCTTGCGTGCGCTGATCCGGCATGGCGCGGGGCTGGACATGATCCCGGTCGACGAGGCGACCGCCGCCGGGGTGCTGGTGGCCAATGTGCCCGGTGCCAATGCAGTGACGGTGGCCGAGCATGTGATCTGGACGGCAGCAGCACTTTTGCGGCGCTATCCGCAGATCAACCGCGACCTGCGCCAAAGGGGATGGGCCGCCGGGCGCGCCCATTCCGACCGCGGGCGCGAGATGTCGGGCAAGGTGCTGGGCGTTCTTGGCATGGGCCACATCGGCCGGGCGCTTGCGCGGATCGCCGTTCACGGCTTCGCAATGCCGGTGCTTTGCCACACCCGCAGCGGCACTGCGCCGGAAGGCGGCCAACCGGTCAACTTTGCCGACCTGTTGGCGCAGTCGGATATCCTTGTGCTTTGTGCGCCCCTGACGGACCAGACGCGCGGTATGATGGGTGCCGCAGCCTTGGCCCGGATGAAGCCGGGGGCGATTCTGGTGAATGTGGCGCGCGGCCCGCTGGTGGAGGAGGCGGCGCTGATCGCCGCTCTGGCCTCGGGCCATCTGGGCGGAGCGGCCATCGATGTCTTTGACACCCAGCCCCTGCCGCCCGACCATCCGTTCCTTGCCCTGCCGAATGTGATCCTGACCCCGCACATGGCCGGGATCACCGAGGAAAGCATGCTACGCATGGGTCAGGGCGTGGTGGCAGAGGCGCAGCGCGTGGTCGGCGGCGACCTGCCGCGCAACCTCGTGAATCCCGGTGCGGTCGACCTGTATTGGCGCCGTTTTCCGAACTGACGCCTTCTTTGGGCGGAAAATCGGGCGCATGCCACGCTGCCGCGTTCCTTGCCGCGCAGGTGTCGGGGGCCCGTGGCGAAAAAATTCGACCGTACTTGGCTTGATGCCGGCGGGACCGGATCAAAGACCCACCCCTGCTTCGCGGCGGGCGGCATGAAGCAACGCGCGGGCAACTTCCTCTGCGTCGGCATCATCAAGGCCGCAAATGTCCTTCAGCACGATCAGCGCCTCGATCCCGAAGGTCAGCGACAGCGCCTGAACCAGCCGTGTCGCCTGTTCGGGCGGCAGACCCGCCCCGCCATCCGCCCCCGCAACCGCCCGCGC
>JAYTQA010000036.1:0-14107 GCA_043746955.1 bacterium
TTCAGCACGGCTTCCACATCGGACAGCAGGGCCAGCCACTTCGGCCCGGTGCCGGGTGGCAATGCGATCCCGATGGCGGATTGCTGATGGTCGTTGGGCAGCCATTCTTGGTTGTTATCTGTCTCCAATGCCACGCGGGTCCAGAAGCTGCGGTTTTCCGCCACCATCGCCAGAAGATGAGCGCGGGCCGAGGTCATGCGGGCTTGGTCGGGCGGTTGGTTCAGGCTGGCTAACACCACGGCGAACAGATCAAATCCGTCCAGCTTGGCCGGGTCATAGGGTGTCATGCTGCCAAACAGCGGGTCGGGGATATAGGGGCCCATGGCCGCCATCATATCATGGGCCGCGATGATGCGGGTCAAGGGTTCGGTCGGATCATAGGCGCGCACCAGGTCGCAGACCGCATTCAGCAGGTCGGCATAAGCCGCAAGCCAGGCGGCGTCGGCCAGATCAAAGCGGACGGTGGGCAGGGGTTGCGGGGCGGTGCCGCTGTCTGGCGCGCCGCCAAGAAGGGCTGCACCGACAATGTCAGACAGGCCCTCGCCGCTGTCGCGCGTGCCATTGGCGTTGACGTCGAACCACAGATCGCCCACGGCTATTTCGACGCCAAAGTCCGAGGTTTCGGGGATTTTGGCGAGGCTGGCTTGGGCCTTGGCCAATTCTGCCGACGCCTTGGTGAACAAAGCGGTGACCGAGGCCGGATCGAACTTGGCGGGTGCGGGATTGTCCGGGACCGGCAGGCGCAGCAGGGGCAACATGCCGGAGCGGTCGGTCATGCCCATGCGCCAGCGGTCTTGAAAGCTGATCTCGATGGCGCGCAGAAACTGCACACCGCCTAGCGCGAAACTGTCGGCGTCGGTGGGTGCGGGCAGGGCTGCAAGCTGCGCCTCGACCGATGCCAGACCGTCTTTGGCGATCCGGGCCGAGACCGTGTCGGCATGCGCTTGGGTCAGCACCAATACCAGGGGCAGGGCGGCGAGAATGCGGCGCATGATGGCTCCTTCAAATTTTGGGCATGATCGGCGCGTGCCGGGCATAAAGCAAGCGCGGCCCGATAGGTCGTTTCAGGCGATGGCCGTTGCGGGCAGCGCGGTGTTGGGGATGGCGGTTCTGGGGGTGGCAGTTCTGGGGATGGCTGTTCTGGGGATGGCAGTGCAAAGCTGCTGGCCGCGCGGCAGGTGGGGGTCGGACAGGCTGGCGTCAAAGCCTGCGCCATCGGTGGCCGCCAGGATCGCTTGGGCGAGGTGGTGATAGGGCGCGCGATCGGCGTGGGTGACCACACCGTCAGGTTGGCGGACCGGAAGGTGCGCGGTGGCGGGATCCGGGGCTACGAAGGCGGTGAAAAGCAGGGTTTTCAGGGCCGGAAACCGGCTGCGGATGGTGGGCAAGGCCTGACGCAGGTGGTCGAACGGCAAATGGGTGAAGACGGCGAAAGCGATGGCATAGCTGATGGTGGCCGGGATGGTGGGGAAGCCGAAATCGGCATCCTCGACCAAGTGATCCATGGGCAGGCGGGATTTATCGGTCAGTTCAAGGTTATAGCCGCGGTGCAGAAGGGCTGCGGACAGGTCGGTGGCCCAGTAGTGGCCGGGGTCCAGGTAGGGCACCGCGCGGCAGCCAAGCCGCAGGGCACCGGCCCCGATGTCAAGCAGGTGGTCGTGGCGGTCAAGGCCAGCGGCGAGCAGGAGTTGCATTTGCAGCCGACCGGTTTCATCCCAACGGCCCCCCACGATGTCACGGTGGCGGCCCTGCGCGAGGGCTTGGTCATAAAAACCGGGCTGGTGGTAGGGCGAGATGGCAGGTCGGGGCGGGGTCAAAGTATCCGGCCCCAGCGACCCAACCAACGCCGGATGCTGCGTTTCCAGACGCGTCCACCCGAGGCCGTCGCGGCGGCCTGCTGCGGACTTGGACCTGCACGCAGATAATCGTCTTTTTTCATCAGTTCGCCCAGGCGGATCGTCTGTTTGACGTTCAGAAGTTTTTTCGCATCCAACGGCTCTTGCGGATCGCCGGGGTCGCCATCGTGCAGCTTGGTCAGATGCAAGATCCTGGGTGCGCCCATTTTCTCGGTCCAGACGTCCAGCATCGGCATATAGACGAAGTTATATTCGGGCGGCAAAACCGTGTAGGAAATGTCGCTGTCATAGACCGCATTCCGCAGGCTGCCTTGATCGCGCTTTTCCCGGTTGGACAGGACGCGGTGCTCCCACTCCTGCAGAAAAGTCCGGGTCCGGCGGCAGTTGCGAAACGCCAGCACTCCGGAATTCAGCATCGGGAAGGACCGTGGAATCGTGCCGGTGCCCATGAAGTCCTTGTTGCGCGCCACGCCTTGACAGGCCGCGAGTTCGACCTTGTCCAAAATGGCGAAAAGTTCGGACACATCGGCCAGAACCACGACATCCGCATCCAGATACACGGTCTTTTCAAAACGCGAGCGGCGCATCGCCTCCATCTTGGGGCGGGTTGTAGAGGCGTGCAGGCGGTGGATTCGGGTAAAGACCGGGTCGACAAGATCCTGATCGGTGAAAATGTCGATCTGCGCATCGGGCATCACTGTGCGCAAGGTCCGGGCGGCGCGGCGGGCGAGCACGGTGTAGGGCGCGCCGGTGGTGGCGAAAATGAAGCCGCAGTCGTGCGGGCGATGCGGCGGATTGACCAGACGCATAAGGCCAGCTTCCAGCAGGTCCGCCGCCACAATCAAGGGACGCAGCGCGAGTGCAATCGGATTTGCCAAGTTACCCGCTCCCTAAATCCGGATCATGCTTCGGGAAACATCGGCGGGCTGTCAATCCCTCGTCTTGGGGGGTCAGGGTTGTGCGCCGGCGCGGGCTTTCTCGATGATCTTCCGCATCAGGGCCGTGGTCGCGGTGGTCGTGGCGGTCAAGGCCAGCGGCGCGCAGGCGTTGCATTTGCAACCGGCCGGTTTCATCCCAACGGCCACCCACGATGGCACGGTGGCGGCCCTGCGCGAGGGCTTGGTCATAAAAACCGGGCTGGTGGTAGGGCGAGAGGACAGCGCCGGGGCGCGGAGCGCTGGTCAAATCAACCCTCCCCAATGCCCGAGCATGCGCCGCAACGCCCGCTGCCAGCGTGAGCCGCCGGTGGCAGTGGCCGCGGCACGCGTGCTGAATGGCCCACGGCCAAAGCTGCTGTCATTCTCGATCAGTTCAGCCAGTCGACTGGCCCTATTTGGGCCGAGCAGCGCCATGGCGTCCAACGGCTCTTCGGGATTGCCGGGATCGCCATTGTGGAGCTTTTTGAAATGCAGGACACGCGGCGCGCCCATTTTGTTCTCCCAGACACCCAGCAGCCCGATGAAGATCATGTTGTATTCCAGCGGCAGCACCAAGAAAGGCAGGTTGCTGTCGTACAGCAGCTGGCGCAGCATGCCCTGATCGAGACTGGCGTTGGTCGATTTGACCCGGTTTTCCCATTCTTTCAAAAAAGCCCGGCTGTTGCGGCTGCGTCGGATCGCCAAGACGCCTGAGTTCAGCATCGGGAATGCGCGTGGCATGATACCCTCGCCCAGATAAACCTCGCCGCGTCCCCAGCCTTGGCAGGCGGCAAGATCGGCCTTGTCCAGCAAAGCGAACAGTTCCGACAGGTCGGCCAGCACGACGATATCGGCGTCCAGATAAACGGTCTTTTCAAAGCGCGAGCGGCGCAGAGCCTCCATCTTCGGGCGCGCATGCGAATCCCCCAGCCGATGGATTTGCGAAAACGTCGGGTCGGAAAAATCCTGATCGGTGAAAATGTCGATCTGCGCATCGGGCATCACTTTGCGCAAGGTCCGGGCGGCACGGCGGGCGAGCACGGTGTAGAGCGCGCCGGTGGTGGCAAAAATGAAGCCGCAGTCGTGCGGGCGATGCGGCGGATTGACCAGACGCATGAGGCCAGCTTCCAGCAGGTCCGCCGCCACAATCAAGGGACGCAGCGCGAAGGCTACCGGATTTGCCACCTTATCCGCCCCCCCAATTCCGGATCATGCTTCGGGAAACAACGGCGGGCTGTCAATCCCTCGATTTGGCGGGTCAGGGCTGCGCACCTGCCCCGGCTTTCTCGATGATCTTCAGCATCAGGGCGGTGGCTTGGGCCATGTCCTGCACCGACACCCACTCCAGCGGGCCGTGAATGTCCTGCATGCCGGTGAAGAGGTTCGGGGTGGGCAGGCCCAACTCAGTCAGGCGAGAGCCATCGGTGCCGCCGCGAATGGGTTGGGTCACAGGCTCGATCCCGATGGCACGACAGGCGTCCAGTGCCAGGGTGACCGGGCGCATGTCATTTTCCAGCCAATAGCGCATGTTGCGGTATTGCGGGCGAATGGTGACTTCGATGGTCGCACGGGGTTCCTGAGCGGCGATGGTTGCGCAGGTCTGGCGGAGCAGGGTGCCTTTCTCGGCCAGACCCTGACGTTCGAAGTCGCGCAGGATGAAGCGCAGGCTGACCTCTGCCGCGTTGCCGGTCATGTCGGACAGGTGAAGAAAGCCGTCGCGGCCTTGGGTTTGCTCGGGGGTCATGGTGGCGGGCAGGGCGGTGATGAGTTTGGCGGCAAGCGTCAGGGCGTTGACCAGCTTGCCCTTGGCCCAGCCGGGATGGGCGGAGACGCCGGTGATTTTCACCGTGGCCCCATCAGCGGAGAAACTTTCGTACTCAATCTCACCCACCGTGGAGCCATCGAAGGTGTAGGCGAAGTCGGCGGCTAGGTCGGGCGCCAGACGTTTATTGACACCACGGCCAATTTCCTCATCCGGGGTGAAGGCGAGGCGGATTTTGCCGTGTTTGAGGTCGGGGTTGGTTAACAGATGGTGGGCGGCGGTCATCAGGATCGACACACCGGCCTTGTCGTCCGCGCCGAGCAGGGTCAGGCCAGAGGCGGTGATGATGGTGTGGCCGCGCTTTTTTGCCAGTTCGGGCGAGGTTTCGGGCGACAGGATCAGGGCCGCGTCGGGGTAGGTGATCTGACCGCCGTTGTAGCCGCGATGGACCCGGGGTTTGACGTTTGTGGCGTTGTAGGCGGGCGCTGTATCGACATGGGCGAGAAAGGCGATGGTCGGGGCTGAGGTATTGGCCGGGATGGTTGCGAGAAGCACGCCGTAGTCGGTGAGTTGCACGTCCCGCGCCCCGAGGACGGTCAGCTCATCGCGCAACCGGTGGAGCATGCCAAACTGGGTTGGTGTGGAGGGCGAGGTCGGGCTATCCTCAGAGCTTTGGCTGTCAATGGCGGTGTAGCGCAGCAGACGGGATTCGAGTTCGACGTCAAATTCGGGTTCAAATAGGGTCATGTGGCCTCCGGCTTTGGGCGGAATTTGGCGGCGAGGCGCGGGGAAGTCAACGTTGAGGGCGATTTGCGGGGCGCAATTTGCTAGGATCAGAGCCATGGAATTTGCGGTAAAGGCGCTCGACGCCGCCACTTGGGACGATTTTGCAGGCCTCGCCGCGCGGCATAACGGCGTCTGGGGCGGCTGCTGGTGCATGGGGTTTCATGGCCGGGGCCCAAGCTGGGGCGTGTCAGCCGAGGGCAACCGAGCGGAGAAAGCAGCGCTGGTTGCCGAGGGGCGCGCCCATGCGGCGCTGGTTTATGACGCGGGCGTTTGTCGGGGCTGGTGCCAGTTTGGTCCGGTGACGGAATTGCCCCGGATCAAGTTGCAAAAGGCATATCAGGCCGGGCTGTCGGCGCTGCCGGATTGGCGGATCACCTGTTTCTTTGTCGACCAAGCCGCGCGGGGCAAAGGTGTCGCGCGGGCGGCTTTGTCCGGGGCGCTGGACCTGATCGGGCAGGCGGGCGGCGGGGTGGTTGAAGGCTACCCGGAGGTGGTCACGGGGCGCAAGGTGTCGGCGGCTTTCCTGTATGGCGCTACGGTGGAGATGTTTGCGGCGGCGGGGTTTGTGCAGGACAGGCCGTTGGGCCAGACTCATTGGGTGATGCGACGGGTGGTTTAGACCTCGGGGATCAGACGGTGGGAAATTTCCCGGCGCGGGCGCGCAGGCCTTTGACTTGGGTGGGGCGGACGAAGCGCAGGTACATATGGGCCAAATGGAGTTGGAGGACGCGGGCATGGCGCAAGGACTGTCGTGGAAACGTGCCAGGTTTATGTTGGTAGTTTCAGCCTTGCTCCTCCGCCGCCAGTTGGCGTTCTCTCAGGGCTGTGCAGGCGGTGTAGATCTGGCGGCCCAGCGTCCGGCACTGCTGCCATCCGGAGCGGGCCGGACCGAGCCGTGATCTCGTGGCGCTGGTTGGCGGGCGGGCTTTGGGATATGACGCTTCGGGATGGGGACTGAGATAGCGATGGACGGCGAACTGACGGCTTTTATCAATCGGTTGAGCGGGACGGCCCTGGTCGATGCCGCAATGATGCTGGTGTCGGCTTACGGTGTGCCGCTGATCGTGGCTCTGGTGACGCTGCAATGGTTTGGCCGGGGTAACCGCGCCCATATCCGCCATGTGGCGATTGTGGCGGGGTTGGCATTTCTGCTGGGGCTTGCGCTCAACCAACTGGTCCTGCTGGGCATCCATCGGGCGCGGCCCTATGATGCGGGGGTGACGCGGCTGCTGATCGCCAAAAGTGCCGATTGGTCGTTTCCGTCGGATCATGCGACCGCCGCAGTTGCGGTGGCTTTTGCGTTTTTGATCAATGGGTTGCGCAGGCGTGGCCTGGTTTTGGCTGGATTGGCGGCGCTGGTCTGCTTGAGCCGCGTCTATCTGGGAATACATTATGTCGGCGATATTCTGGGTGGGGCGGCTACGGCAGGTGTCGCAGTGTTGGTTGTCGGCCGGCTCTATCGGGAAGGCAACCGGGTGGACCGGCTTCTGGTGAAGATTTTATGACGCAACTCCGGCGGGCGATGTCGGTGGTGTCACTCGCCAGATCGCCGACGAATAGTCTGCGGAGGGCGTGGGCGGGCAGGAATTGCGGCGGTTCCAAAGTCGGTCAGCGCGCAGGGGCTGGTGCTGCGGGTCGGGCAGGGCGGCGCGCCTTGGTCGGATGATCCGAGTTCACCCCGGGGCACGACGCGGCCCGGCAGCCGGACCTGAAAGGGCGTTCATCGCCAAATCGTTGTGCCCGGCCAGATATTATGGTAATGTCAAGGCTTGGAACTGCGATTGCAGCCAAAGTTCGGCGGCATTGTGTCCGAGAAGGCAACTAGTACAACTCACGGTTGAGAATCATGCTCGCCGTTTCATTCAGTGGAGGTAAAAATTGAAGAAAATCTTGCTGGGCATCGCTGCAGCCGCCGGACTTTCGGCGTCGGCAGCCGGTGCGACGACGCTGGACTTCGTGGCGTACGCCAACACAACTGGCGAACACGGCATCGTGGATGGGTCATCCATCAACTTTAGCGGGTTGAATGTGACCTTCAACGCGGCCGGCAACCACCCGTATTTTGACTCATCGACGCCGGCCGAAGTGGCAAAAGGCGGTGCAGGTCTGGGTGTCTGTCATACGCTGGACGTAAGCCTGCAGTGCATTCCGAAACGCGACGACAACATACAGAATCCGGAGCAGGTAACCCTCTCCTTCGGAACGGCGCAGACCCTGTCGGGGTTGTTGTTCAATGAGACGGGCCATTTTGCCTTTACCGGCACCCGTGCGATGAACAATACGCTGTTGTTCGCCATCAATGGCGGTGCCTTGACCAGCTATTCCTTCGCAAGCCTGATGACGCTGTCCTTCAGCAATGTGTTTTCCGCCACCTTTGCCTATGGCGGGACGCATGCGAAGCAGTTCTACCTCGGCGCGGCTACGGCTGCTGTGCCGGTGCCAGCCGGAGCTCCCCTGCTTCTTGGGGCTTTGGGGTTGTTGGGTTTCGGCGCCGCACGTCGCCGCAAGTCATAAGTCCCAACGGGGTGACCACAAAAATCAGGCGGCAGAGTTCGCTCTGCCGCCTGTTCCATTGACACGGTTTGCGTTTGATAAGACTCAAACAACCGCTTTACCCCTTGGTTTTTCCGCGCGTTTTTTCCGAAAACCGCGCCACACTTTTCGGAATGCGCGTTAGAAAGCTTACTGTCTCAGGCCAGCGAGGGATCGATCACCTTGCAAGCCGCGACGAGGCCCTTCACGGCGTCCACCGATTTGACGAACATGGCGTTCTCGTCCGGGGTCATCTGAATTTCGACCAGACGTTCGACCCCGCCAGCCCCCAGAATGCAGGGGACGCCGACATACATTCCGTTCAGCCCGAAAGCATGGTCGACATAGGCGGCGCAGGGCAGCAGGCGCTTTTGGTCTTTGATGAAAGCCTCGGCCATCTCAATCGCGGAGGCGGCGGGGGCGTAAAAGGCCGAGCCGGTTTTCAGGAGGCCGACGATTTCCGCGCCGCCGTCGCGGGTGCGCTGGATGATCGCGTCGAGTTTCTCTTGGGTGGTCCAGCCCATCTTGACCAGATCGGGCAACGGGATGCCTGCGACGGTGGAATAACGCGCTAGCGGCACCATGGTATCGCCGTGGCCGCCGAGCACAAAGGCCGTCACATCGCGCATCGAGACGTTGAATTCGACGCTGAGGAAATGGCGGAACCGCCCGGCGTCCAAAACGCCCGCCATACCGACGACCATGTGATGCGGCAGGCCCGAGAATTCGCGCAAGGCCCAGACCATCGCGTCCAACGGGTTGGTGATGCAGATGACGAAAGCGTTCGGCGCGTGGGTCTTAAGACCTTCCCCCACCGCCTTCATCACTTTCAGGTTGATGCCCAGCAGGTCATCGCGGCTCATCCCGGGTTTGCGCGGCACACCGGCGGTGACGATGCAGACATCGGCCCCGGCAATATCGGCGTAGGAATTGGCCCCCTTTAACGCCGCATCAAAGCCTTCGATCGGGCCGGACTGGGCGATGTCGAGCGATTTGCCCTGCGGCGTCCCCTCGGCGATGTCAAACAGGATGACATCACCCAATTCCTTGATCGCGGCGAGGTGGGCGAGCGTGCCACCGATCTGCCCGGCGCCGATCAGGGCGATTTTCGGTCTGGCCATGTGGGGTACTCCCTTAGGGTTGCAAGCGGAACAGGTTGGGGCTGGATTAAGCCCAAAATGCCGGGTCACGCAAGCCCGCTGCAAAGCGGCTAACCGCACGGGATGGTGCAGGCCGGATCATTGCGCTAGCAGGTCAACAAAGTGTGACGCGGGCCAGGCGGGTGATTTGGCGCGGACCGGCTGCGGGACTTGCCAAATCCCTTGTGCCATTGCTTCGCCCTGCGGGCAAATGGCGCACCTGCGGGTATTTCTGCCAAGATGAATGGGAAAAGCGGGATGAGCGGCTGGGAGTTCTGGATTGTCGCGCTGATTGGCGCGGTGCTGACCGGTGTGGGCAAAGGCGGCATCCCGATTGTGGGCGCGCTGGTGGTGCCGGTGATGTCGCTGGCGATCTCACCGGTCGCGGCGGCGGGGCTGATGTTGCCGGTCTATGTGGTGTCGGACTGGTTCGGGCTTTACGCCTATCGAAAAGAGTTTGACCGCCGCGTACTGGCGATTGCCTGCGTGGGTTTGACCGTCGGCGTGGCGATTGGCTGGGCGATTGCGCGGTTTATCCCGGAGGCTTGGGTGACGGTGCTGGTGGGCGCGATTGCGGTGGCGTTTTCGCTGAACCAGTTGTTGCGCAAGCCGATGATCGCCGAGCCCAAGCGGGCGGAGGTGGCGGCGGGGATTTTCTGGACAACGATTGCCGGGTTTACCAGCTTTGTGTCGCACACCGGCGCGCCGCCCTATCAGGTCTGGACCCTGCCATTGGGCCTGAAAAAGGCAGTTTTTGCCGGCACCTCGACGATCGCCTTCGCCTATATCAACGCGGTCAAGCTGGTGCCGTATTACTTTCTGGGTCAGATTACCCTGCGCAGTCTTGAGACGGCTTTGGTGCTGATGCCGGTGGCGGCAGCTTCGGTCTTTTTGGGGGTTTGGGCGGTGCGACGGTTGCCGGAACAGCTGTTCTTCCGCATCGTCACGTGGTCTTTGCTGGTCATCGGTGCCGATCTGATCGGCAAGGGAGTGACCGGAGTGGAGCCACTTGTAGCACTATTTTCGGCGCGGGCCTGAGGCAAATCTGGCAACCCGACGGTCGGGTTGTCCTGCCCGATAGGCTGTCTGGCAAAGCTTCAGGCCGGATCATCTTTGGTCTGCGCTGCGGGGGTGATGGTTTCAAAACTATTGCCCGAGGCGGCCAGGCAGGTAATGCCGCTCGGCAGGGTCACCGTCAGGGTCCAGGTGCCGGTCTTGGGTGCCGAGTAAAGCTCCATCACCGTGTCATCCTCTGCCAGACCCATCGACCGGGCCTGTTCGCCGTATTGTTTGGCCAGCGTGGCTGCGACGGCGTCATGGGGGCCACATTGGCTGGGGCTGGCATGGCCGGTGCCAGGCGCAAGGATCAACCCGGCGAGGCCGAGCGATAGGGCAAAAAGCGTGCGGTCCATCTGGTGCCTTTCCGGGCGCAGGTGCGGGCGTGGGATGACGCCCTGTGATTGGGAACACCTTCAGGCTGCGCCGCGAGTGCCAAGATCAGGTTAACAGGACGCCCGGCTCGCCCAGATTTCTGCCGGCCGCTGGGTGCGGCGGTCCGGATCTGCGGTTCGGGATGGAAAGAAGCCCAGGGAAGATGCATATCGTCTGCCAGCGGGCTTTCGGCGGGCACGCGTCAACGCAGGGGCAAACATGCTGTTACTGATCTTGGGACTTCTGCTTTGGGCCGGTTCGCATCTGATGAAACGGCTGACCCCGGGGCTGCGGGCAAGGCTGGGCGATGGCCCGGGCCGGGGCATGGTAGCACTGCTCAGCTTTCTGGCGATTTACCTGATGTTCACCGGGTATCGGTCGGCGGATCTGATCGTGGTCTGGTCGCCGCCGCTGTTTCTGCGTCATATCAACAACTTGCTCATGCTGATTGCGGTCATCCTGTTCAACATGGGGCTAAGCCGGGGGGTGTTGCCGACCGTGATGCGCCATCCGATGTTGACAGCCGTCAAGATCTGGGCCGTGGCGCATTTGCTGGTGAACGGCGATCTGGCCTCGATCATCCTGTTCGGGGCCATGTTGGGCTGGGCGGTGGCCGAGGTGATCGTGATCAACCGCGCGACCCCTGCTTGGCTGCGCCCGGCGAAGGGGCCAGTGGTCAACGATGTGATCTATGGCGCACTGTCGCTGGTGTTGTTTGGCGCGATTGCCTGGGTGCACGCTTGGATGGGCTATCCGCCGCTGGGCTAATTTGGGGAGGCAAGACCATCAAACTCTATCGTTTTCTGTCGGATGACGACACATCCGCCTTTTGCCACAAGGTGTCGCAGGCTATCGCCAAAGGCTGGGAGCCCTATGGGTCACCCACCTATGCCTTTGACGCCGCGCGGGGGGTGATGCGCTGCGGACAGGCGGTGCTGAAGGAGGTTCCGGGAATTTACGCGCCGCAGATGAAGCTGGGCGAGGCGTAGGGGGGGACACCGGCTTGGCCGGGTGACACTGTGCAGGGGTTACTGTGCGGGGGTTAGCGGGCTGAAGGCAAACGGCAGCGGGGTGTCGGGCGTGGTTTGGCTGCCGACGCGCGGCATCAACGCAGATGGCGTGATCACAAAATTTCGGCAGGTGATCACAAATCGGAAATACCGGGGCCGGTTGCGCCATCCGCCTGATTTTTGCTACAGGTGAGGGCGTGACAGCACGCATTTGGGCGCTATCCAAAGATTGGTAATCTCTGCATTGCAGCATAGACTACCGAAAAAGCTGCGTGGCAGTATCGTTGGGAGAAAGGGTGTCAGATGGCCGAAGTAACCGGGACCGCCAAGGGGACGCTACGTCCGCTGTCGCCGCATTTGCAGATTTACCGGGTGCAGATCACCTCGGTCAGTTCGATCCTGACCCGGATCACCGGGCATGCGGTGATGGCGGGCGTGATCCTCGGCGTCTGGTGGCTGTTTGCGGCGGCGGTGTCGGATCAGGCGTTCGCCACGGCCAATGCGGTGGTGACCTCGTGGTTCGGCAAGCTGGTGTTTCTGGCCTCGCTTTGGGCCATCTGGTATCACTATCTTGCCGGGCTACGTCATCTGTACTTCGACGCGGGCCACGGGCTGGACATTGCCACGGCCGAACGTCTGGGGTGGGCCTGCATTATCGGATCGGCCGTCTTGACCGTCCTGACCATCATCATCGTCTGAGGGATGCCATGCGCTATCTGACCGACCGCAAGCGTGCTGTGGGCAAAGGCTCCGCCCATAGTGGGACCACGCATCACTGGGCGATGACCGTATCTTCGGTGGCATTGGCCTGCATGGTGCCGACCTGGCTCTATATCTTCGGCCATGCCGTGGGTGGGTCGCGGGCCGAGGTGTTAGCGACCTTTGCCCGGCCCTTCCCGGCGATTCTGACCGCTTTGGTTCTGGTGGTCGCCATGCGCCATTTCGCCAAAGGCTCGACCACGATGATCGAGGATTACGCCCGTGGCACGTCGCGCAAGCTGGGTCTGATCTTTATCTATTCGCTGTCTGCGGTGATCGCGGTCGCGGGGCTGTATGCCCTGATCAAGATTGCACTTTGAGGTTATGATGAACGCTTATCCATATGAAGTGCATGACTATGACGTGGTTGTGGTGGGCGCGGGCGGGGCCGGTCTGCGGGCGACTTTGGGCATGGCAGAGCAGGGCTTGCGCACCGCCTGTGTGACCAAGGTGTTCCCGACCCGCAGCCATACGGTTGCGGCGCAGGGCGGAATTGCTGCCAGTTTGGGCAACATGGGGCCGGATTCCTGGCAGTGGCATATGTACGACACCGTCAAAGGCTCGGACTGGCTGGGCGATATGGATGCCATGGAATACATGGTGCGCGAGGCGCCCAAAGCCGTGTACGAGCTGGAGCATTACGGGGTGCCGTTCAGCCGTACCGAAGAGGGCAAGATTTACCAGCGGCCGTTTGGCGGCCATACCACGGAATATGGCGAGGGTCCGCCGGTCCAGCGCACCTGTGCCGCCGCCGACCGCACCGGCCATGCGATTTTGCACACGCTCTATGGGCAGTCGCTGAAGAATAATGCGGAGTTTTTTATTGAATACTTCGCGATTGACCTGATCATGACCGATGGCCGTTGCACCGGCGTGGTCGCGTGGAAGCTGGATGACGGCACGATCCATGTCTTTAACGCCAAGATGACCGTGCTGGCGACCGGCGGTTATGGCCGGGCGTATTTCTCGGCGACGAGCGCCCACACCTGCACCGGCGATGGCGGCGGCATGGTCGCGCGCGCCGGTTTGCCCTTGCAGGATATGGAGTTTGTCCAGTTCCACCCGACCGGCATCTATGGCTCTGGCTGCCTGATCACCGAAGGCGCGCGGGGCGAGGGTGGTTATCTGACCAACTCCAACGGCGAGCGGTTCATGGAGCGTTATGCGCCGACCTATAAGGATTTGGCGTCGCGCGATGTGGTCAGCCGCTGCATGACGATTGAAATTCGCGAAGGGCGCGGGGTCGGGCCGCTGAAGGACCACATGAGCCTGAACCTGAACCATTTGCCCAAGGCGACGTTGGATTTGCGCCTGCCGGGGATCACCGAATCCGCCCGGATTTTCGCCGGTGTCGACCTGACCAAGGAACCGATCCCGGTGCTGCCGACCGTGCATTACAACATGGGCGGGATTCCGACCAACTACTTGGGCGAGGTGCTGAACCCGACCCCAGATAACCCCGACGCGATCTTCCCCGGCCTGATGGCGGTCGGCGAGGCGGGCTGTGCCTCGGTGCATGGCGCGAACCGGCTGGGGTCGAACAGCCTGATCGACCTTGTGGTGTTTGGCCGGGCTGCGGCGATCCGCGCGGGCGAAATTGTAAACCCGAAATCCGCCAATGCCCCGGTCAACCAGGCGGAGGTCGACAACGCTTTGGCGCGGTTTGACGCTTTGCGTTATGCCAAGGGGGCGGTGCCAACTGCCGAACTGCGGCTGGAGATGCAAAAGACCATGCAGGCCGATGCCGCCGTGTTCCGCACGGACAAGACCTTGGCGGATGGGGTGACCAAGATGACGAGCGTGGCGGGCAAGGTGGCCGATATCAAGGTGACCGACCGCAGCCTTGTGTGGAACTCCGACCTGATGGAGACGCTGGAGCTGACCAACCTGATGCCCAACGCGATGGCCACGATTG
>JAYTQA010000037.1:0-5403 GCA_043746955.1 bacterium
CGCGCCCTTCTGGACCTTTATGGCTACCCTTACGTGATGGAGGAATTCCGCTTCCACTTGACCTTGTCCAACCATCTGAGCGAGGCCGACCAGGCTGCGCTACTGCCGCTTGCCAAAAACTATTTCGCAACGTACCTGCGGCAACCCTTTCGCATCAATCACCTTTGCCTGTTTGGCGAGGCTTTGGATGGCGCGTTTCACCTAGTGCACCGCTATCCCCTCGCCTAAAGGGTCGCCAGCAGCGCGCTACCGCCCGGGTCGCGTCATTGGCGAGGTCAATCGGAGGTTTCTCTAGATTTGTGCGCGCCTTGCTTGGCAATTTTGGAACCAATGAGCGGCGCAGATGCGCGAACAAGATCGGTTTACGGATGGGGTCAAGGAGGTTGCTGCGCCGCAAGCTGTTGAGGTCGGGCACGCGGTCAGCGAGGTTGCGAAGCGGTTGGGGATCAGCACCCAGTCGCAGGCTAATCCTGCCATTCTTTGCGGGGCGCGATCTTCAAACTCACGCGGCGAATTTCGAATGTCGCGGGCGGGCGTCACCCCCGCCGATGCCCATGTCCTGCCGGTCGATGTTGTAGGTCCAAAGGCATTGTGGGGCGACATTCTGGGTCAATCCCGACGGTTTCGATGATGGAGGGGCTGAGCCATTCCTGCGGGGCGGTGCGGTTCTAGCGCTCGATGTAGCGTTTTGTCGTGGCTGTCCGGGTTCAATGGATTGGACGGTCACGCCTAGTTGCTCAGCCCATTCCACTAGGCTTTTACATCTGGATGGCTTGACAGACAGTGGTTCCTGCGGGACCAAGTGGCATGATGCCTGAATACGCCTTCCGGCCTGCCACCCCCGCAGACGCGCCTGCTATCCGTGCGCTGGTCCTGGAGGCTTATGCCAAATGGGTGCCGGTGATCGGCCGCGAACCGATGCCGATGTCCGCCGACTATGATCTGGCCGTGCAAAAGCATCGGTTCCGTTTGGCATATCTGGGTGACGACCTGGCTGGATTGATTGAGACCGACACCCAACCCGATCACATCTGGATCGAGAATATCGCCGTGCGACCGGACCGGCAGGCCAAGGGTCTGGGCAGCGTGTTACTGCGCGCGGTAGAGGACGAAGCCCGCGCGCTTGGCCTGCCCGAACTGCGGCTGTTGACCAATGCAGCACTGGAGTCGAACATCAGGCTCTATCAGAACTTTGGCTTCCGCCTGCACCGCCGCGAGCCGTTTCGCGGCGGCTTCACGGTGTATATGAGCAAACGGATCTAGGTGTTTGATCCTGCGCAGAACGGTGGATTTGCGGGCAATGGCCCACCCGATGCTGCGGGCAAAGGCCAGGCCGTCGAGGGCAAAGCTGGCCCGGTCTATGGCGACTTTGGCGACAAACATCGGGGTGGCATGGTTGGAGGGCAGCAAGATACGCCGTCTTGGGATCGAGGCTAGGCCGCGATGGTGGGTGACGGAGGTTTTGCCGGGCTGTGAAGGTTTCAAGGCAGGGACTTGGGTGGCCCGTCTCAGCGTTCCTGCAAGCCTTTGCCGTCAAATATTCTGGTTGAGGCTTTTTCGATCCGGGCGAGGCGGGTCTTGGATTGGGTGGGTTGGGCGAAATGCAGAAGGTAGCCACGTTGCCGACCGGGGGTCAGGGCCGAAAAGGCGGCGGCAAGCGCGGGGTCGGCGGCCAGTTTGCCCGCGAATTCCTGCGGAATGGCGAGGGTGCTTTGGGTGAAGTCCACGGTCTGGCCAGCGGTTTCGAGGCCAATCGCGTTTTGGATATAGTGGGTCAGGGTGGGTTCCGCGGCGTCGATCTGCGCCAAGCTGGTGAATTTGACCACCCGCATGGCGCGGGAGTTTTCGCCCGGTGCGATAAGGACTGCCTCGGGGTCGGCCAGAAGCGCCCCTTTGAAGAACGCAAGAGCCGCGTTGTCTTTGAGCCGCCAGAGCGTCGCGACATTACGGTTCTGTAGCGTGTAGCACGGCGCGCGCCATTTGAAATCTTCGGTCAGGGGCGCGGCGAGAAGAATGGCGCGCAGGGCGGCGAGTTCGACGGCCCAAAGTTTGGATGCCTCGAAAAAGGCCGCAATTTTAGGGTTTGGCTCGGTCATGCAGATGAGCCTGTCACCTTTAGCCGAACCGCACAACGAGGCGGTCGGCGAAAATGCCGGATTTGGTCAGGCTGCCTTCCGGGCCATCCTCGCGGCGCAGGTTGGGCTGTTGCAACAGGGGTTTCAGAAACTGGTGCAGGATGGCGGCGTTGATGTGGCGGCCAAAGCATTCATGCAAGCCGTGGCCGAACAGGATGTATTCATGCGGCCTACGGGTGGCGTCGAAGGCCGTTGGGTTCGGGATGCGGCGGTCGTCCATCATGGCAGAGGCGAAGGCTGCGATGACCGTGGAACCTTTGGGCATGCTGGTTTCGCGACGGGTGCCTTGGGCCAAGATGGCGTCTTGCACCACCATGCGGGGCAGGCCGGGGGCGAGCGGGTCAAAGCGCATCGCCTCGCGTAAGGTCAGGGCGAGGCTCGCGTCGTTGTTGGTTTGGGCGGCTGTGACGGCGGCTTGCAGGGCTTTGGGCCTGCGCAGCAACTGCTCCATCGCCTGGGGGACGACCATTGGCGGTTGTGGCGGACCGCCGATGATCATGCACAGGATGCCGGTGCGAATCTCGGCGTCGCTGTAGCCGGGCACGCCTTGGGCCTGGGCAGCAAGGCAGCGGCCAAGGACGTCATCCGACGAGCTGCCGCTGGTCTTGCGGCGGGCCATTTCGGCGTCGATATGGGCGCGAAGGGCGGGGGCAATCGCATCAACTTCGGCGCGCAGGGCAAGGTCGGACGGGGAACTGGCGAACTGAAACTCGAACAGGCGGGTGGCCCAAACGTCGAGGCGGCCGGTCGCAGGCTCGGGCACGCCAAGGTAGTCGGAGAACAGACGGAAGGTCGCGGGCCGGACGAGGTCGGCCACCACGTCGATCCGGCCGTCGCAGGCTGCGACGGCAGCTTGGGCGAGGGTCGCGGCTTTGGCGGCCAGGGCTGTCAGATCGTCGCGTTTGACCACGCGCTGCATCGCCATCAGGGCTGCGCGGTAGTCGGGGCCATCTTGCAGACCAAGAAAAAACGGTTGATTGCCGGTAATCACGTCAAGGTTGGCTTTGTAGGGCACGGAAAAGGCGGTATCGGTTTCAAACACCTCCACCACGTCATCATAGCGGCTGACGATATAGGTGGAGCCTATCCGCAGGATCGGGCGCATGCGGCGCAGGATGGCGAAGGCTGCGGGGGCGGCAGTCAGGGCCTTTTGCATCAGCCAGCCCTTGAGGCCAGCGGCTGGCGGGCGCACGACCTGATCAGACACAATGGGGGTCACAACAAGGCCAGATACCGCAGAGCTGGCAGGCTGGGCAGGAAGAAATAGTCGCCACCAGCCAGCTTGATGAAGGTCTTGACCTGCAGGGTGCGACGCAGCGGATCCTCAGGCACGGTCATGCGGCCTGCGGGGCCGACCAGTGGGTCAACCTCTTGATAAAGCGTCGCGAAATTGGCGTTCAACAGCCAGGTTTGCTGGACGAATTCGAACTGCCGGGCGATGTCGGTGTTAAGCGCCATGAACAAAAGGCCACGGTCGACCCGGTCATCCTTGCGGGGGTCGGCGATCTTCGGCCCGTATTTGCGGCCGCGTCGCAGGATGCGGTGGTTGTTGGCCGCGGCCAGCAGAGTTGGGCCCTGATCAAGGCTGGGGGCCAGAGTGTCGCGCGGATTTGCCCGGCGGAGATGGGCACCAAGCGGGCAGCCAAGGCCCTGACCATCCCGCGCCAGAAACAAAAAGTCGGTGGCGGGGGCACCCAAGGGATCAGGGGCCATGTATTGCCCGCCGGGGCAGAGAAGATTGCCGTCCTTGTTGCGGCCAAATACCCGTTCGGCCAGCCAGTCGGCGGTGATATGTTCGCTGTTGGCGGGATCGGCCTTAGAGATGGCTGCGGCGTTTTCGTCCATCGACTGCCAGAAGGCCGCCACATCCTGCCGTAATTCGCGCACTACCATATAGCTGCCATTTTGGCCAAAGTCGTAAAACCCTTGGGCCTGCGGGTGGGGCAGAAGGCCTGCATCTGCGGGGCGGGGGTCGGGGTTGCCCGCCAGATCGCCGGGGACGACCGGACCGGGTGCAACCTCTTGGTGGCCGTTCAGATAGCCCAGCATCACCTCGCCCAAGGGCACGCCCTGCACGGGGTCGGGAGTGACCACGGCGGTCCCGTTTTGCAGGACAGCACCATGGACGTCATAGGGGGTGGGCTGTGACAGGCCATCGGCAAAGCCGAAATGCTCGCGGCTGTAGCCCGCCTTTTCCACGCTCAGGTCAAGACCAAGGCTGCGCACCACGGTGACGCCGTGGGGCAGAAGGGCCGTGGTGACTTCGCCAGTCCAGTCATCGGCGGTTTTGTCATCGGGTGTGTAGAGAAGCAGGATCGCATGCACGGTCAGCGGGGTTTCAATCACATCCAGCGCCAAAGTGCGGACCACCTCATAGGCTTTGACCAGCTTGGCGGCCTGCGGTTTGACGGCAGTTTTGCCGGACCATGCCGGCCCGCCGGGGATGACAGTGTCAAGCCACTGCCCGCTGCGACGGTCGCCCAGACGGCGTAAGCGGTCTTCCTGCACCATCCCCTCCCGGAAGGGCGCGAGGAACGAGGCGAGAGTCGTGTCGGTCAGGCCAAGTTTCGCCAGACCGGCCGAGGTGAAAGCCAGTGCTGTGGCCCTTTGCTGCCCGCCTTTGCTTTCGGGCGGGGTGGCAGAGGTGACAGGTGCCACCCGGTTCAGCGTGCGCAACCACGCGCCGCTACCTTGGTCAGGGGTGGTCGGGTCCGCGATGGTCAGTAAAAGCGCACGTCCGGTCGGCAGGTCGGAAAACCCGCTGACGATCAGGCCTTGGGTCAGGGCCGCGATGTCGGGCGCAAGTTTCCAACTTGAGGTTGGGCTGGGGGGCGGGAGGCTGGCGGCTGGCGGGCTGGCCGACGGCGTTACAGGTCCTTGATCCATAGGGCGGCCTCCGTATCTGTCAGCTGTGCGCGGTGCAAACCATCGGCAATGTGGTTGTTCCGTTCGATCTGGTTCACGGTCAGGTCAGGATAGGCGCTATACCAGAACCGGCTGACCGCGCGCGAGGCCAAGGCCCAGTTCTTGAACTGCCGCCCGTGGCTTGCCCCGTCAAACAAAAGGAAACGGGTTGTCGGAAAGCCGACACCGGTGCCCCATGCCAAAGTCAGACCGACATGGGCTTTTTCAATGAAATCATCAAGGTAAGCCCCCCAACTTTGGTCAAAATTGCTGAAAAACAACAACCGGCTGCCGTTGTTCAAAAACGCCCAATGCGCGAAATGCACGGTGCGCATGCTGCCCAGATAGCCGTCGGTCGCCGTAA
>JAYTQA010000038.1:0-5391 GCA_043746955.1 bacterium
GGAACCGGCGCGGGTCCAGCGAAAGCGATCATGCAGGCGAAACGCGCCGTCGGCCCAGAATTCAATCTCGACCGGCGTGATCCGCAAGCCGCCCCAGAACGGCGGGCGTTTGGGGTTGGTGCCGTGGGTCAGGGTGACTTTCGCCACCTCGGCCATCAGCGCGCCGCGCGAGTCCAAGGGCTGCGACTGCTGGCTGGCCCAAGCGCCCAGCCGGGATTTCAGGCTGCGCGAGGCGTAATAGGCATCGGCCGGCGGGCCGTCTTCACGCGCCACGATCCCGCGCACCCGAACCTGCCGCCGCAGCGATTTCCAGTGCATCACGAAGGCGGCTTTGCCCGCCGCTTCGGCCTCCTGCGCCTTTTTCGAGCCGTAGTTGGTGTAAAACACGAAAGACGCCGCCTCGATATCCTTCAGCAAGACTATGCGGACGTTGGGCAGACCCTCGCCATCAACCGTCGCCAAAGCCATGGCATTGGGGTCATTGGGCTCCGACGCCTCTGCCTCGGTCAGCCACGCCTTGGCGATGACAAACGGGTCGTCGCCTGCAAAAATCCCGGTTCGGTCCATCTTTCGTCCTTTCTGAGCCCCATAACGTCGCACAAGCCCTGCCCTTGATGGGGCGATACCTTTCGCCTACACCGGGCGGGTAATTAGGGTGGCTGGGGAAGACCGAATGTCAACTGGACTTATGGCCGGCAAGCGCGGGCTTATCATGGGGCTCGCGAACGACAAATCGATTGCCTGGGGCATTGCCAAGACGCTGGCCGAACATGGGGCCGAAATGGCGTTTTCCTATCAGGGCGAGGCGTTGAAAAAGCGGGTGAACCCGCTGATCGCCTCGATCGGCATGTCGGAAATGGTCGAGTGTGATGTGGGGGACGAGGCGTCGATTGACGCTTTGTTCGCCCGGATTGGCCAGAAGTGGAGCAAGATCGACTTTCTGGTCCATGCGATCGGCTTTTCCGACAAGGCAGAGTTGCGGGGCCGGTATGTTGACACCTCCAAGGCCAATTTTGCCATGACGATGGATATCTCGGTTTATTCTTTTACCAGCGTGTGTCGCAGGGCTTCGGCGATGATGACCGAAGGCGGCAGCCTTTTGACGCTGACCTATTACGGCGCGGAAAAGGTCATGCCGCATTACAATGTGATGGGAATTGCCAAGGCAGCACTGGAGGCGTCGGTAAAGTACATGGCCGAGGATCTGGGCAAGGACGGCATCCGGGTCAATGCAATTTCCGCCGGGCCGATCAAGACCTTGGCGGCATCGGGGATCGGCGATTTCCGCTACATCATGAAGTGGAACGAGCTGAACTCGCCCCTCCGCCGCAATGTCGATCAGGAAGAAGTTGGCAAAGCGGCGCTGTACCTGCTGTCTGACCTGGGGTCCGGCACCACGGGCGAAAACCTGCATGTCGATGCGGGCTATCATGTGGTGGGAATGAAGGCGGTCGATGCGCCGGACATTGATGCGGTGACCGGGCGCTCAGAGGGGCGATCAGAGGGGCGGAAAGACGGGCAATGACGCTCGCCGCATTCCTGACCGTCGCTTTGATGCACCTGATGGTGGCGATCAGCCCCGGCCCTGCCGTCCTGATGTCAGCACGGATTGGCTTGACCGAGGGCCTGCGGGTCGGCTTCTTCGTGGCCGCTGGTATTGGCATCGGCGGTGTGGTCTGGGCTGCTGCGGCTTTGTTCGGCCTCAACCTCCTGTTCCAAGCTGCCCCGCCGCTCTTGTGGGCGCTCCGCCTTGGGGGAGCGGCCTAACTGCTCTGGATGGCGTGGGGTCTGTGGCAATCCGCCGACCTGCCGATCGAGGCTGCGGGCGCGGCAACCTCCCGTGGCGCGTTGGCGGCGTTTCGCCTTGGCCTGTGGACGCAACTGTCCAACCCCAAGCCCGCCGTGCTGTTCTCGGCGATATTTCTGGGCACGGTACCGCAGGGCACGGCGGTTTGGGTCTATCTGGCTCTGCTTGCGATTGTATTCCTCAACGAAACCCTGTGGAACACCGCCGTCGCGCGGATTTTCTCTTTCAACCGGGCGCGTCATGCCTATATCAGCCTCAAATCGGGGATCGACCGGATGTTGGGCGGTTTGCTCGCGCTGCTGGGAATCAAGATCGCCGCTTTCTGAACGCCTGCCCGCCGAACCACTGCCCACCGAACACTACCTGCCGAACCACTGCCCGCCAAACCTCTGCCCGCTGAACGCCTGCCTTCGGGGACATAAATGATCGACCGCCTGCCGCATGAAAAAGGCTTCCATGTCAGTTGGGACCAGATCCACCGCGACGCCCGTGCGCTTGCGTGGCGGCTGGACGGCAAGGGCCCGGACAATGGCGCGTGGCGCGCCGTGGTCGGCATCACCCGTGGCGGTCTGGTGCCCGCGATGATCGTGGCACGCGAACTCGACATCCGCGTGGTCGATACGATCAGCGTCAAAAGCTACAACCACCAGGCCCAAGGGTCCGAGGCGGTGATGACCAAGGCCCCGCAGGCCGGTCTGATGACCGATGGCACCGGGATTCTGGTCGTCGATGACCTGGTGGACACCGGCAAGACGCTGGAACTGGTGCGCCGCATGTACCCCAAGGCGCATTTCGCCACGGTCTACGCAAAACCTTCCGGCAAGCCGATGGTCGACAGCTACATCACTGAAGTGTCACAAGATACCTGGATATTCTTCCCATGGGACATGGCCCTGCAATACGTACAACCCTACCGCGGACAGGACTGACCATGCCGATCCGTCCGGATGGACTTTTGGCCAAATGGCTGCATTGGCTGTTTGAGGCGAGCCTGGTGATCAAGGGCTTGTTGGCTGCGGGCGAGTCGTTGGGCGGGCTGGGTCTGCTCTGGACGCCCAACCAGACCATCATCGGCTTTGTCAGCTGGCTGACCTACCACAAGCTGGCGCAAAGCGCGTCCGATGACATGGCGCAATGGGTCAAGCATGTGGCGCAAGACTTTCCCGTGCCTTTGCAGCATTTTACCGCGCTGTATCTGCTGGCGCATGGCGCGTTGAAATTCGCCTTGGTGATCATGCTGGCCCGGCGCATTGTCTGGGGCTACCCGGTGGCGATGGCGATCCTGACCGGGTTCGTGATGTACCAGATGCGCGAGTTTTTCACCCGTGGCTCGCTGCCGTTCCTGTTGCTGTCTTGCCTTGATAGCGCGATGATCGTGCTGGTCTACCGCGAATGGGGCATCCTGAAACTCAGGCGGGCAGCGGCCTGACGGATCGCCTGAGGCAAAGGTGTCTGTCTGCCGCCCCACAGGTTTTCGCGCCCGCAGAGCAACTGCGTCGGTCCTTGCGCGCGAATTTCTGCAAGGGCCAAATCAAACTGGCGCGGCTTTTTGTGGTCAACACCGGCTTGCCAAACCAGGGGCAGGCGGGGCAGTTTGGCGCGATGAAAATTCCGATCCTGACCCCATTGGCGCAAAGCCTGCCCGCCACCGTGCCGTTTGTCGGACCAGAGGCGCAGGAACGCGCGCGGGGCCGGGCTTTTGCGGCCCGGCTCGGGGCCAATGAAAGCCGGTTCGGGCCGTCTCCCCGCGCCGTGGCTGCCATGCAGGCGGCGGCGGCTGACGCGTGGATGTACGGCGACCCGGAGTGTCACGATCTGAAGGCCGCGATTGCAGCGCATCATGGCGTGACACCCGCACATGTGGTGGTGGGGGAGGGGATTGACGGGCTATTGGGTCTTTTGGTGCGGTTGCTGGTCGGGCCGGGCGATGCGGTAGTGACCTCCGCCGGGGCTTACCCGACCTTCAACTTTCATGTGACGGGGTTTGGCGGGGTTTTATACCGCGCCCCCTATGCCGGGGATTTTGAGGATCCGGTAGCACTGCTGGCTTTGGCGCGGGCGACCCGGGCGCGGCTGATCTACCTCGCCAACCCGGACAATCCGATGGGCAGCCATCATCCTAGCACCACGATTGCCGCGATGATCGAGGCCCTGCCGGACGGATGTCTGCTGGTCCTGGATGAGGCCTATGTGGATCTGGCACCGGAGGCGACGGCGGTTGACGTGGCGGTAGATGACCCGAGACTGATCCGGTTGCGCACCTTCTCCAAGGCGCATGGGCTGGCGGGGCTGCGGTTGGGCTATGGCTTGGCTGCACCCGGACTGGCGCTGGCGTTTGACAAGGTGCGCAACCACTTTGGCGTCGGGCGGATCGCACAGGCGGGCGGGATCGCGGCGCTGGGAGATGGCGCGCATCTGGCGGCGGTGCGGGCTTGGGCATTGGCCGGGCGGCTGCGGCTGGGCGCGATTGCGCGGGACAACCGGCTGACCCCCCTGCCCTCGGCGACCAACTTCGTTACGTTAGATTGCGGGCGGGATGGCGATTATGCCCGCGCCTTGCTCAAGGCGCTGACCGCGCGGGATATTTTCGTGCGGATGCCGGGCACGGCCCCGTTGGACCGCTGCATCCGGGTCAGCCTTGGCGATGCCGCCGAAATGGCCCGGTTCGCCGCAGCACTGCCCATGGCCTTGCGCGATGTGGCTTAAAGCGTGATGCGGAAAAGTGGCACGCGGTTTTCCTCAACACTCATGCGATCCGTGAGACGCCTGAGCATGACGATGTTTCGATCAAACGTTATCATGCTCTAATGGCCAAGGCGGACTGCACGCCCAAAGCCGCAGCCCCAAACCTTGGCCTTATTGCGCTGCAACCTCGGGCTTGGCCGGGCCAAGCGCTGGCGCGGCACCGGCGGGTTGTTTTGCGCCACCCAGCACCGGCGCGGCCGCATACAGCGGCGCGGGTTCCATGTACGGCAGCACGCCAAGACTTTCCTCGACTGCGCTAACCGCTTCACCAGCCGGACGGCGAAACACCAGCATGTTCTGGAACACGGTCTTGGAGCCGGTCAGCCCGACCCGCTCGTCACACGGCAAGGCATCGGCGCGCTGATATTCCCAGCCTTCGGAGCCCATCTTGTTCATCATCGCGGTCAGCGTATAAGCAAAACGCTCTTCCACCGTCTTCAGCCCACGGGCTTTTTCGCCTTTGCGCGGGGCTGGAACCACCCGGTATTCGTAACGCTGCATCTGACCCTCAAACCCTTGGCCCCGAGGGGCATTTGCCGTCGATATTACCGGGATTCGGCGGCCAAGGCCAAGTGGGGCGGCAAATTTGGCCGCAAACCTGGGCAGGGTTGCGCCACTGTCCACCTATGGTGGTGCCGAAGGCATCCGGCGCTACTTCTAGCGTTTGGCCGCCGAAACCTCGATCAAATCCACCGCATGGCTGCCTTTTTGCCCGCCATCCATCCGCCAAGCGCCGGTCACCGGGGCTACATCGCCGTAATCGCGGCCCTGGCCCACGGCAATGTGATCGGTGTCGGCAAAGCAGGCGTTGGTCGGATCATAGTCGACCCAGCCCACTT
>JAYTQA010000039.1:0-14079 GCA_043746955.1 bacterium
GCCAGTGCCAATGCCGTCACCTTCGTCATCACCGGGCAACTGGGCTTCAAGCCGCAATCCGACACGTTCTGGCAATATGCGATTGCGCTGGTGTTTTCCCTGCCCTTCGTGCTGCGCCACGGGCTTGCGGGGTTAAAGACGGCCCACCCGGTCTTACACATCCTGCGCGTGATCTTGTCAGCGCTTGGCGTACTGGCCTTTGTGATGAGCATCAAATCCGGCATGCCGATCTGGCAAGTCATTGCTTTGGTGATGACGGCTCCCCTGTTCGTGCTGCTGGGCGCGGCGCTGTTCCTCAAAGAAACCGTCACCCCGGCCCGCTGGATCGCCGCAACGATAGGCTTAGGCGGCGCGATTGTGGTGTCAGAGCTTTGGACGACCGGGATCACCACGGTAACGCTGTTGCCGATTGCTGCGGCCTTGCTGTGGGGCGCGTCTTCGCTGATGACCAAATACCTGACCCGGACCGAGCCTGCGCCGACGGTCACCCTGTGGCTTCTGGTGCTGCTGACGCCGATCAACGCGGGCCTATCGCTTCAGGCCGGTTTTGAACTGCCCAGCCTGCAAATCCTGTCATGGCTTTTGACGGCGGGTGTCATCATGATGGCGGCACAATACTTGCTCACATGGTCTTACGCGGCTGCCGATGCAGCCTTTGTGCAACCGTTTGATGACCTCAAACTGGTGTCCAACATCGTGATCTATGGCTTCGCGTTCGGCTATTGGCCGACCGGCAACATCTGGCTTGGCATCGCCTTGATCCTCGGCGCGTCGCTGTTCCTGCTTTTGTCCTCTCGCGGTCACGAGGGGTCTGCGGTTCCGGCCTGATCCTTGGTCTAACCACTGGACATTCGCGCGCGGGCGACTATCGCTAGGCCATGGCCCCGAAAACCCCCCGCCTTGCCGCCCGCGCGCTGATCCTGGCTGCCGACCGGCTGTTGCTGGTCAACGCCTATCCCGGCGGGCGGTCGGACTTGTGGTGTGCGCCCGGTGGCGGCGTGGAATCCGGGGCCTCCCTGCATGACAATCTGCGGCGCGAGGTGCATGAGGAAACCGGCCTGACCATCATTGTGGGCGACCCCGCGCTGATCAACGAGTTTCACGACCCCGCGACCGGCTTTCACCAGGTCGATATCTTCTTTCGCTGCACCGTGACCGGCGGCGCGGTCAACGCACGCTGGCGCGACCCCGCCCGCGTGGTGACTGAGCGGCGTTATTTCACGCAATCCGAGCTGACGATGGGCCGGATCCGCTTCAAACCCGACAGCCTCGCCCAAGTCGCCTGGGCATCTGGCCTGACCTACGACCCGCTGGAACGCCTCGTCAGATAACCCGCACCAAAATACACCGCCACCCCCCACGCGAAACCCCACGAGTTCCCCGATGCTGATCCGACGCCTTGACCCGGTTGCCGACCGCCCGGCCGTAGCCGCCCTGCTGACGCAAGCGCAGGATTACTACCACCTCTGGCTTGGCCACGCACCGGGTGCGGCGGAGGTCGAGGCTGTCTTCACCGCAGGCCCGCCTGGCTGCAGTCCCGCCACATCCCATCGACTTGGCCTTTATCTCCACGACCACCTCAACGGTCTGGCCGAACTGTCCTTCGGCTTCCCCGGCCCGAATGATGCCTACCTCGGCCTGATGATCCTCGGCCCGGATGCCAGAGGCGCAGGCCACGGTGCGGCGTTCCTTGCCCATATCGAAGCCCTCGCCCTCCCCTGCCCCAACCTCTATCTTGGGGTACTGGAGGCCAACCCAAGGGGCCATGCGTTCTGGCTGGCCCAAGGCTTCACCCCCACCGGCGTCAGCCGCCACGACGTGGACACCGGGCATATGATCCACCGATTGATGAAAAACCTGTAAAGCCACGCTCTGCCGACCCGGCTGGCGAAAAGCGCCCCGCTCTGCGGACCCGGCTGGGGGAGTTTCACACCCCCCCAGACCCCCCGGTGGGATATTTTTGGACAGATGAAAGGCAAAGAGCGGTGCTTGCGGTTTGCGCTGAGCCCCAACCTGCGACCCAATGCCGCTCGCCTACCGCCGCACATGCACAGGCATCGCCGCAACCCCGACCCCGCCCAGCACCAAAGCGGCGGCGAGCCAATAGCCCGGCCCCGGCACCTCGCCCAACAGCGCAAAGCCGCCATAGGCTGCGATCAGCGGCACCGACAGTTGCACCACCGCCGCCCGACCGGCACCCAGTTGCGGCACCACATGGTACCAGAGCGCATAGCCCAGCCCCGAGGTGATCGCACCCGATCCCGCAGCCAAGGCCCAGCCGGTGCCGGTGCTGGTGCCGGTGCCGGTGCCGGTGCCGGTGAAATGTCCCGGCGACAGGACCAGCACGACCAGGCCGAACGGCAAGGCCAGAATGAAATTCCACGCCGTAGCGCCAAGGGCATCGGTTTGGCCGCGCCCGGCCAGCGAATAAACCCCCCAGCCGACGCCCGCCATGGCCATCGCCGCCTCCGGCATGAGCGGCCCGCCTTTGGGGGCCAAAAGGACGGCCAATCCCAGCAACGCCAGGGCTGCCCCGCCCAGCCGGCGCGCCGGCAGAACCTCGCCCGACAGGGTAGCTCCGGCAAACATCGTGACCTGCACCACGCCAAACAGGATCAGGGCGCCGGTGCCCGCGTCGAGTGCCAGATAAGCGGTTGAAAAGCCAAACAGGTAGATCAGCAGCCCCGCGACCCCCGGCATGCGCCCGCGCCAGCCCGGCCAGACCCCGCCGCGCCGCGCCACCAAGAGGCACGCCAGCATCAAGGCCCCGGCGGCCAGCCGCACCACCGCAAAGCCCACCGGATCAATCCGGCCCGCCCCGACGGCCATCCGGTTCAAGACCGAATTGGCGGCAAAGGCCAGCATCGCCACGCAGGTCAAACCCAACAGTCGCATCGCGCCACCTCTTGACCCGGCCATCGCAGGTGCGCCGCCCCGCCGAAACCCCCGGACCTCATGCGGCTTGGTCCACCGATGCCATCGCCACGCAGGTCAAACCCAACAGTCGCATCGCGCCACCTCTTGCCCCGGCCATCGCAGGTGCGCAGCCCTGCCGAAACCCCCGGACCTCATGCGGCTTGGTCCGCCGATGCCATCGCCAAGCAGGTCAACCCCAACAGTCGCATCGCACCACCTCTTGCCCCGGCCAAGGCAGGAGCGCTGCCCCGCCGAAACCCCCGGACCTTATGCGGATTGGTCCACCGATGCCATCGCCACCTTAAAGCGTGATGCGGAAAAGTGGCACGCGGTTTTCCGCAACAATCACGCGATCCCTGAGAATCCAGCGCAGGATGATGTTTCTATCAAACGTCGTCATGCGCCAAGCCCACCGAACACCAGGGCTGGCGCTATCTGACGATTTTCCGGCGGCTTCTGCAAAGCAAAAGGGCGGCCCTGCGACCGCCCTTTCCAATCCTAACGATCCGACAGGATTACATCATCCCGTCCATGCCGCCCATGCCGCCCATGCCGCCGCCGCCCTGGCCGCCCGCTTTGGGCTCCGGACGGTCGGCGATCATGGCTTCGGTGGTGATCAGAAGGCCTGCAACCGAAGCGGCATCCTCCAGAGCGATCCGCACCACTTTGGCCGGGTCAATCACGCCGAACGCGAACATGTCGCCATATTCTTCGGTCTGCGCGTTGAAGCCAAAGGTCTTGTCCTTGGACTCGCGCACTTTGCCAGCGACCACAGCGCCGTCAACTCCGGCGTTCTGGGCGATCTGACGCAGCGGCGCTTCCAGCGAACGGCGCACGATCTGAATGCCCGCGTCCTGATCCGGATTTGCGCCTTTGAGGCCGTCCAGCGCCGATGCCGCCTGCATCAAAGCCACACCGCCGCCAACCACGATACCTTCTTGCACGGCCGCACGGGTCGCGTTCAAAGCGTCGTCCACGCGGTCTTTGCGCTCTTTCACTTCGATCTCGGTCATGCCGCCGACTTTGATGACTGCCACGCCGCCCGCCAGTTTGGCGACCCGTTCCTGCAGCTTCTCTTTGTCGTAGTCGGAGGTGGTTTCTTCGATCTGGGTGCGGATCTGGCTGACCCGCGCCGCAATCTCGGCCTTGACGCCAGCGCCATCAATGATGGTGGTGTTGTCTTTGGTGATCGAGACTTTCTTGGCACGGCCCAGCATGTCCAGCGTGACATTCTCCAGCTTCATGCCCAGATCTTCGCTGATCACCTGACCACCGGTCAGAATAGCGATATCCTGCAGCATGGCTTTACGACGGTCGCCAAAGCCCGGAGCTTTGACGGCGGCAATCTTCAAGCCCCCGCGCAGCTTGTTGACGACCAGGGTCGCCAGCGCTTCGCCTTCGACGTCTTCCGAGATGATCAGAAGCGGCTTCTGGCTCTGGATCACGGCTTCCAGCAACGGCACCATCGGCTGCAAGGAGCCCAGTTTCTTTTCGTGCAGCAGGATCAGCACGTCCTCAAGGTCAGCCACCATCTTGTCGGCGTTGGTGACGAAATAGGGCGACAGATAGCCGCGGTCGAACTGCATGCCTTCGACGACTTCGGTTTCGGTCTCCAGACCCTTGTTTTCTTCGACGGTGATGACACCCTCGTTGCCGACTTTCTGCATCGCTTCAGCGATCTGACGACCGATTTCAGCTTCGCCGTTGGCCGAGATGGTGCCAACCTGGGCCACTTCAGCGGTGTCCTTGACCGGACGCGAGGCCGCCTTGATCGCTGCTACGACTTTGGCGGTTGCCATGTCGATGCCGCGCTTCAGGTCCATCGGGTTCATGCCGGCAGCAACCGCCTTCATGCCTTCCTTGACGATGGCTTGGGCCAGAACCGTGGCGGTGGTGGTGCCGTCGCCGGCTTCGTCATTGGTGCGGGAAGCGACTTCCTTCACCATCTGGGCGCCCATGTTTTCGAACTTGTCAGCCAGCTCGATTTCCTTGGCAACCGTCACACCGTCTTTGGTGATGCGCGGGGCGCCGAACGACTTGTCGAGGATGACGTTGCGACCCTTCGGGCCCAAAGTCACCTTGACCGCGTCGGCCAGGATATTGACGCCGCGCAACAAACGGTCGCGGGCATCGCCTTCAAAACGTACGTCTTTAGCAGCCATGTGCTTAGCTCCTTGAATGGATGGGGTGGGTGCGTGATGTCACGCACCGCGACACGTCTCAGGCGAACACGCCGAGAATGTCGCTTTCCTTCATGATCAGCAGGTCTTCGTTGTCCAGCTTGATCTCGGTGCCCGACCATTTGCCGAACAGGATCTTGTCGCCGGTCTTGACCGAAGGCGCAATCAGCTCGCCCGAATCCTTGCGCGCGCCGGGGCCAACCGAGACGACCTGGCCTTCAGCGGGCTTTTCCTTGGCGCTGTCGGGGATGATCAGCCCGCCCTTGGTTTTGTCTTCGCCTTCCAGGCGACGGACCAATACGCGGTCTTGCAGCGGTGTGAATGCCATCTGGGTGCACTCCTTAAGGTTCCAGATTGAAGGGGATTAGCACTCAAGAACGCTGAGTGCTAACGAGGCTGACCTAAGCGCTGGCTTCCCGTCTGTCAACACCTCAGGCGCGAAAATCCCACCCAAGGACAGCCCTTGGCCAATCGCCGCCCACATGCCAAACTCTGGTTGCCGCCCCGAACGGATTGCCCGATGCCCCGCCTCTTGCCGCTGACCTTGATGCTCCTCCTCGCCCTCGTCCCCTGCCTCGCCCGGTCTGAGACCTGCCATGGCCAGAACCTCATCGCCACCCTGCCGCCCGCCCAACTCACCGCGCTCAAAGCCAAAGCCGAGGTGCCCTACGCCCATGGCAACCTGTGGACCGCCACCAAAGACGGCCACCGGATCACCCTTGCGGGCACCTATCACCTGAGCGACCCGCGCTTTGCCCCGATCCTCGACGCCCTGGCCCCGGCCATTGCCACCGCCACCGTTTTGCTGGTCGAGGCCGGGCCAGAGGAAGAAGCCGCGCTGAAAACCAGGATCGCCTCGGACCCCAGCCTGATGTTTCTGACCTCCGGCCCGACCCTGCCCGAGCAATTGACCCCGCAAGACTGGGACCGCCTGGCCACAGCACTCAAATCCCGTGGCATGCTGCCGTTCATGGCGGCCAAGATGCAGCCGTGGCTGGTGACAACGCTTCTGCAAATGCCGGCCTGCCTGTTCCCGCTTGCCCCCGGTGCCGACCAGGGCCTTGACAAGCAACTGATGGCCCAAGCCGCAGCCCAACACCTGCCGATCAAGGCGCTGGAGCCTTACGACGCCATCCTCGGCATCTTCGGCCAATTCACCGCCGCCGATCAGTTGGCCATGCTGTCCCAGACCATCGCCGCTGATGCGCAGTCGGGCGACATGGCGGCGACACTCGCCGACAGCTATTTCGCCGGCGAAAGCCACCTGTTCTATGCCTATTCCGCCCAAGCCATGCTGGCCCTGCCCGGCATGACCCAGGCCGAGGCTGACCGCGAAAACACCCTGGTTGACCGCGCGATGATCGCACAGCGCAACGCCGCCTGGATCCCGGTGCTGGAAGCTGCCGCCCAAACCGGCCCGGTTCTTGCAGCCTTTGGTGCCCTGCACCTGCCCGGTGCGACCGGCGTTCTGAACCTGCTGGCGAAACGCGGCTGGACGATTACCCCCTTTGATCCCCACCGCACCCCCCCGTGACAATCCCCGCTCCGGCCCCTATAAACCGCCAAAATCCAGCATCCAAAGGGGCATCCCATGACCACCCTCGTTTTCGGCCACAAATCCCCCGACACCGATTCGACCGGCTCGGCCCTGATCTGGGCGTGGTACCTGACCGAGGTGAAAGGCACCCAAGCCAAGGCCTGCCTTCTGGGCGAGCCCAACACCGAAGCGGCCTTCGTTTTGACCCACTGGAACCTGCCCAAGCCCGAAATCATCACCGATGTCACGCCGGGCGATCAGGTGGTGATCGTCGATACCAACAACCCGGCCGAACTGCCGCCCTCGATCAACGCGGCCAGGATCCTCGCGATCATCGACCATCACATGCTGGTCGGCGGCCTCAGAACCACAACGCCGATCGACATCACCATGCGCCCTCTGGCCTGCACCGCGACCGTGATGCACGATCTGATCGGCTCCGACATGGCCCGCGCGCCCAAAGCCATCAAGGGGGCGATGCTGTCCTGCATCCTGTCCGACACGCTGGAATTCCGCTCGCCGACCACCACCCCGCATGACCGCGCCGTGGCCGAGGCTTTGGCGGCCGACCTTGGTGTGTCGATCCCAGACCTTGCCGCCAAAATGTTTGAAGCCAAATCCGATGTGTCGGCGTTTTCAGACGCGGCCCTGCTGCGGATGGACTCCAAGGAATACAACGTCGCAGGCAAGGAACTGCGGGTGTCGGTGCTGGAAACCACCGCCCCCAAAATCGTGCTCGACCGCAAAGCCAGCCTGATGGCCTCCATGCCCGGTGTGGCGCAAGAAGATGGTGCCGATCAGGTTCTTCTGTTCGTCATCGATATCCTGCGCGAAGAGGCGACCCTGCTGGTCCCCAACGATCTGGTCAAACGACTGGCCGAAGCGTCGTTCGGCGTCAAAGTCACCGGCGACACCGTGGTGCTGCCCGGCATCATGAGCCGTAAAAAGCAGATCATCCCGGCGCTGAAACTCTGACTGATTTTTCGCAGAAAAATCGCCCTTCCTCCGAAACGATTTTTCGCAGAAAAATCGCGCAGCTTCCCAAACGATTTTTCGCAGAAAAATCGGTTTTGATCCGGCCGAAGCGGTTTCCAGCCGGTTAACGCCCAGCGCCCCGTGTAGCTACAGAAAAACTACGGATAAACTACAGAGAAACGACGCCAAACCTACACTGCAAAAGGCCCAAAATGACCGAGCTGATCCCGTCCCTTGCCCAGTTAGCCACCCCCTACGACGCCGTATTTTGCGATCTCTGGGGCTGTCTGCACGATGGCAAAGCTCCATTTCCCGCCGCCGTCGCTGCCCTGCAAGCCTACCGCGCCACCGGCGGCCGGGTGATCCTGCTCACCAACGCCCCCCGGCCAAAACCCAGCATTGTCAAACAGTTAGATGCGATGAACGTGCCCCGTGACGCTTGGGATGATATCGTCACCTCCGGCGATGCCACCCAATACGCCATCTTCAACGGCACTTATTCTCGCTACGCCTTCATCGGCGCGCCCAAGGATGAGGCTTTGTTCACCGATTTGCCCGATGATCTGAAACCCGCCCCGCTGACCCGTGTGCCCTACGAACAAGCCGAGATTCTGATCTGCACCGGCCTCACCGACGATCGGACCGAGACGCCCGATGACTACAAACTGCCGCTGATGCGCGCCAAAAATGCCGGGTTAACAATGCTTTGCGCCAACCCTGATGTCATCGTGGATTATGGCACCCAGCGGCTCTACTGCGCCGGTGCCTTGGCTTTGGCTTACGAAAAACTGGGCGGCAAAACCCAATATTTCGGCAAACCGCATCCGCCGATCTACGACCTCGCCCGCCGCCGCCTGTCTGCCCTGGCCACCCGCAGCGACCCGCAAATCCTGTGTATCGGCGACGGCATTGGCACCGACATTCAGGGTGGAATGGCCGAGGATCTGGACACGCTTTTCGTCACCGGTGGCATTTCCGCCGCCGAGTTCGGCCCGGATTCCTCCAATCCAAACAAAGGCTTGCTGGACAAATGGCTGACCGTCCGCCAATTGTCGGCGACCTTCGCCATTCCAAAACTACAGTAACAAAGATGCCCAAAAGCAGCACTTTTCGCATCAATATTGCGCGGCCCTTTGCGCCGCACCGCAGCATCGGCCAAATTCCCGCCAGCCCAGACCGGACCGCTTCCCGGCCACGCCGCCGCCAACATTTCCACAACCTGACGCTTCAATGCCGGTCCGCCCCGGCAACCAGCACCAGGCATTTCTGAAAGTCACCGCGATCGATCCCGCCACCCGCCGCGGCACCCTTGAAACCCCCTGCGCGGTGGGCAATACGGTGGTCTTGAAAGGCGCGGCGCTGGTTCTGGCGTCCCGCCATAAGTTCGACTGACGGGGGTGGCCCCGCGACCGGGGTAAGATGCGAATTCACCAGCATTGGCAAGGGCTTGCACCTGATGCACAGGGCGCATCGGTCGCTATGGGCAACTTTGACGGCGTCCATTTGGGCCACCAATCGGCGATAAATCTCGCGCGAAATGCCGCCCCTTTGGGAATCGTCACCTTCGAGCCGCACCCGCGCGAGGTGTTCCAGCCCGCCGCCCCGCCGTTCCGCCTGATGAACGCCGAGGCCCGCGCCAACCGGCTCGCCAAGCTGGGCGTGCAGGAGCTTTATCAACTGCCGTTCGACAAATCCCTGTCCAGCCTGACCCCCGAAGCATTCGCCCGTGACGTTCTTGCCGGCGGTCTGGGGGTCGCCCACGTCGTTGTGGGCAGCGATTTCCGTTTCGGCAAAGCCCGCGCCGGATCCGCGCAAGACCTTGTAACACTTGGAGAATCCCACAGCTTCAAAGTCACCGTTGCCGACCTCGTGCACCACGATGGCCATGAGATTTCCTCGACCGCGATCCGGGCCGCCCTTGCCGAGGGTCGCCCGCGTGATGCCGCAGCGATGCTCGGCCACTGGCACCGGATCGAGGGCGAGGTGATCCATGGCGAGAAACGCGGCCGCCAACTGGGTTATCCCACCGCCAATATGTCGGTGGCAGGGCTGCACCTGCCCAAGCTTGGCGTCTACGCCGTCCGGGTCAAAGTGCTGACCGGCCCGCACACCGGCGATTATATCGGGGCCGGCAGCCTTGGCGTGCGCCCGATGTTTGGCACCAACCTGCCCAACCTCGAAAGCTATCTCTTTGATTTCGATGGCGATTTATACGGCCATCACCTGTCGGTCGCCCTGATCGACTATCTGCGCCCCGAACTGAAGTTCGACGGCCTGCCCGCCCTGATGACCCAGATGGCCGCCGATTGCACCCAAGCCCGCGCCCTGCTTTCGTGACTTCCCATTCCCGCCAATTCCCGGCATTCTGCCCCTATGACCGACCTGCGCCCCGACTTCTGGCACCTGCCACTGGCCAAACTCACCCAGCCCGAGTGGGAGGCTTTGTGCGATGGCTGCGGCAAATGCTGTCTGAACAAACTGGAATATGAGGATACCGGCGAGGTCGAATTCACCCGCGTCGCCTGCAAACTGCTGGACGGTGAAACCTGCCGCTGCATGAAATACGCGGACCGGCACCGTTATGTCCCCGAATGCGTTCGGCTTTCCCCCAAGACCTTGCCCAAGATCGCCTACTGGATGCCTCGCACTTGCGCCTACCGCCTGTTGTACGAGGGCAAAAACCTGCCCGCCTGGCACCCGCTGCTGACCGGCGATCCTGAAAGCACCCATAAGGCCGGGATTTCGGTGCGCGGCTGGACGGTGTCCGAACTTGAAGTCCCCGAAGATGTCTGGGACGAATACACCATAGAAGAGACGCCCTGATGTTTTTCGCCTCTGACAACGGCTCTGGTGCCGCGCCCGAAATCATGGCCGCACTGGTGCGCGCCAATGAAGGTTACGCCCGCAGTTATGGCGCCGACCCGATCATGGCCCGGGTAAAAACCCTGATCCGTCAAACCTTTGAGGCGCCCGAGGCCGAGGTCTACCTGGTCGCCACCGGCACCGCAGCCAACGCTTTGTCGATAGCACTTTACGCCCAACCCTGGACCGCCGTTTTCTGCCATGAGGAGGCCCATGTCGCCACCGATGAATGCGGTGCGCCGGAGTTTTACTCCGGTGCCAAACTGGCATTGGTCGTTGGCCCGCATGGCAAGATGACCCCGGCGACCCTCACTCAAGCCCTTGGCAAGGTTGGTGAAAGCGGGGTCCACGGCGTCCAGCGCGGCATGCTGTCCTTGACCAATGTCACCGAGGCGGGCACCGTCTATAGCCCGGCAGAGATCGCCGCACTGACCGCTGTGGCCAAGGCCAAAAACCTGCCCTGTCACCTCGACGGCGCGCGTCTTGCCAATGCGCTGGTGGCAACCGGGGCCACCGCCGCCGAAATGACCTGGAAAGCCGGGATCGACATCGTCTGTTTCGGGGGCACCAAAAACGGCTGTTTGGGCGTTGAAGCCGTGGTGATCTTTGACCCCGCCAAGGCCTGGGAGTTTGAACTTCGCCGCAAGCGCGGTGGCCATTTGTTCTCCAAACACCGCTTCCTGTCGGCGCAGATGGAGGCTTACCTGACCGACGACCTCTGGCTCCGCCTTGCGACCCAAGCCAACAGAATGGGCCAACGCGTAGCCGCTGGCGTCAAGACCGTCCCCGGCACCAGCCTCCTGCATCCCGCTGATGCCAATATCCTTTTCCTCGAATGGCCGGACGGAACCCATGCCGTGGCCGAAGCGAAAGGTGCCATCTACTACCGTTGGCCCGCCCCTGCCGGCCGCGAAGCCGCCCGGCTCGTCGCGGCGTGGAGCACGACTGCGGACGAGGTGGACGGCCTTGTAGCGGCCCTGCGCCGTGACAGCCGGCTTGAATTAGAGCTTTCGGATGTTCGCCACGGCAGTTAAAGCGGTTTGCATTTGATAAGCATCAAACAACCGCTTTACCGCTCTGTTTTTCCGCGAATTTTTTTCCCAAAACCACGCCACACTTTTCGGAATGCGCTTTAGCACCAATAAGTTCGCTGGGCTGAAGGCGGACCTCAAAGCCTAACTCCCGGTCAAATGCGCCTGCACCTCAGCCGCGATCAGGTCGGGATGGGTGATCGGCACCATATGCCCCGCGCCCGCCACCGACAGACACCGCACCTGCGGCAACCGCGCGGCCAACGCCCGCTGCACCGCGTCAATGATGGCCGGGCTTGTAGCCCCCTCGATCAGCAGCACCGGCACGCGAACAGCCTCCAGCCCGCCGGGGCGCAGCAGGTTTGCGGCATCCTCCATCAACACGGCGTGCTGCGCGCCAATCAGCGGGATGCGGTGCTGCATGTAGCGGCGGGTCTTGTCGGGCATCGCCTCCAACGCCTCACCCGCGCCCCAGTCGGCATGAAACAGGCGCAGAGCGGCTTCGCGCTGGCCCACGCGGATCAGCCGGTCGACCTGCATGTGGCGGGTCCGGAAGGCGGCAAAGGCGGGGTGGCTGCGGGCTGCGGCAAAGATCACCGGCTCGATCAGGGTCAGGCTGCGCACCAGGTCGGGCCGCAGCAAGGCGATGCGCAGGGCCACGGTACCGCCAAAGGAATGGCCCATCAGGTCAATGGCTTGGCCCTGCCCCAGCCGTTCGGCCATGGCGATCGACGCTTCGGTGGTCTGGTCATGCAGGTCGCTGGCCCCGTCCCAATCCGCAGCCCGGCCATGGCCCGGCTGGTCGGGCGCGGTGATCGTAACACCCTGCAACTGCTCGGCCAGACGGCTCCAGGCACCGGAATGGGCCAGCGAGCAGTGCAGCGCCAGCACCGGCCGGGTGCCACTGCGCGCCCAGGTGCGGTAGGGCGGCAGGGTCAGCGTCATAGCCTCGGGCATCAAATCTTCCGGCATTTCAGAGCTTGCCGCCCAGATGCAGGTCAAGATCGTCCAGCCGGTCCTGCCCCCAGAACCGTTCCTCGCCAACGATGTAGAACGGCACACCAAAGACACCGCGCCGCACCGCCTCCTCAAGGTTGGCACCATAGGTATCAGCGGCGGACATCATGTATTTGTCGGCAATCGCCGGATCAAAGCCATGTGCGGTCAGGATCGCCTTGACCACCGCATCTTCGGAAACATTACGCCCTTCGGCCCAGACAGCGCGCGGGAAAGCCTGCACAAGGCCCGCAAGGTCGCCGCCCCCGGCCTTGATCGCGGCCAGAATGGCATAGCTGGAGGGGGCCGGGTTGACCGGGAAATGGGCGGGCTTCAGGTCCAGCTTGACCCCCAGCCGCTTGGACCAGCGCGCAAGCTCCTGCAACCGATAGGCTTTCCGGCTTTCGTGGCGGTCGGCCAGCATTTGCCCGCCAGTGCGCGGAAACAAGGCCGGGCCATCAAGCGGGATATAGCGGATCGTCGCGCCATGCTTTGCAGCCACCGCCTCCAGCCGGCCCCCCGCCAAGTACACGAACGGCGAAATCGTGGCGAAAAAGTAATCAACCTGCACCATCTGACGCGCCCCCCTGCCCGCAGCTCTTAAAGAGCTGTGCTTTGCAAGACCCTAGAAGGTTGATAAGCGGTGTCAACGTCACTCGGCCGCCCCGCAGGCCCCCGCGCAAGGATCTTTCATGCCCGCCATCACCGAGCCGAAACTCATCGCCGGAAATGCCAATATGACCTTGGCCAAAGCCATCGCCCGCCGCATGTCGATGCACCGTGGCATGTCGGTCAATCTGGTCGATGCCCGGGTTGAGCGTTTCAACGACGCCGAGATTTTCGTGGAGGTCTATGAGAATGTTCGGGGTGAGGACATGTATATCATCCAGCCGACCTCGAACCCTGCCAATGACAACCTGATGGAATTGCTGATCATTTCCGATGCTTTGCGCCGTTCGTCGGCCGACCGCATCACCGCCGTCATCCCGTATTTCGGCTATGCACGGCAGGACCGCCGCGCCAAGGCGCGCACGCCGATCACCGCGAAACTGGTGGCCAACATGATCACCGAAGCCGGGATTGACCGGGTGCTGACGCTGGATCTGCATGCCGCGCAGATACAGGGGTTTTTCGACATTCCGGTGGACAACCTGTATGCCAGCCCGATCTTCGCGCTGGACATCGAGCATAACTTCAAGGGTCAGATGGGCAAACTGATGGTGGTGTCGCCCGATGTCGGCGGCGTGGCGCGGGCGCGTGAGCTGGCCAAACGGATCAACGCGCCCCTGGCCATCGTTGACAAGCGCCGCGAAAAGGCCGGTGAAGTGGCGGAAATGACGGTGATCGGCGATGTGGCGGGGCATATCTGCATCATGGTCGATGATCTATGTGACACCGGCGGCACCCATTGCAAAGCCGCCGAAGTGCTGATGGCCGCCGGTGCGACCGAAGTGCACGCCTATGTCACGCATGGCGTGCTGTCGAGCAATGCGGTCGAACGGATCGGGGCGTCGGTGCTGAAATCCATGGTGATCACCGATTCCATCGAACCGGCGGCCTCGGTCAAAACCTCGACCAAAAT
>JAYTQA010000040.1:0-5375 GCA_043746955.1 bacterium
CCCCCCTCCCCTGCCTTGGCCGCCGCTGTCACGCCGAAGAACCGCAGCCCCGACCAATGCGCCCCGGTGATCTTTTTGGCGATGCCCGACAGCAAAGCAAACACCTTGCCGGTTCGATCTGCACGTCTGGTTCGGGTCAGGTCTCGTCCCGGCCCATAACCTGAGATTGCAGCAGGTTTGTACCGGCAGCGACCTTGCGGGCCAAACTGAAGAAAGTCTGACGTTCATCCGTCGTTAGCGGACCAAACAGCTCGGCCTGCCGCCTGCGCGAATGCTCCGTCATCTCAATCAGCACCCGTTTGCCCCTGGCCGTAGCAAAGACCTGCTTTTCGCGCCCGTCGGTGGCCGATGCCTCCTGCCGGACAAATCCGCGCTGCTCGAGCAGGGATATCGCCCGGCTGATCGTGTTCTGCGGCCGCGGAAAGATCGCCCGGATCTCTTTCGCGCGGATGCCGGGGAACTGGTTGATCGCATAAAGGCTCGACCAGGCATGCACCGGCATTTGATAGGTCCGCTCGATGAAGCGGTTGGTGACCGCATTGTTGCCGAGCACGATGTAACTCACCACCATCAGGTCACGCAGATCCCCCGCGAAAATCACGTCCAGCTTTTCGTTCAGGCTCATTCCGTCATCCGTCTTTTGGTCGGTCTGCCTATCGTTTTAGCGTGAAAGATCATGCTTGTCATATCAATCCAGATGGATCAATCTTCGCTTGCGGCGGAAGCGGAGATGACGATGATTGCTCTTGGCGTTGATGTTGGCGGGACCTTCACCGACCTTGTGTTGGCCGATCTGGCGCAAGGAAAGGTCACGATCCACAAGACGCCGTCCACCCCGGCAAACGCCGCGCTGGGGGTGATCACTGGCGTGCAAGCCATCTGTGACATTGCCGGCGTAGCGCCCGGCCAGATTGACTCGGTGTTCCACGGAACGACGGTCGGCACCAATGCGATGCTGGTGCATGACGGTGCCGTGACCGGCATGATCACCAATGACGGTTTCCGCGATATCCTGCATATCGGGCGGCACCAACGCCCCCAACATTATTCGATCATGCAGGATCTGCCGTGGCAGAGCCGGCCGCTGATCAAACGTCGCCATCGTTTGACCGTCGCAGGCCGAATGGATGCGGCGGGCACGGAACTGACCCCACTGGACGAAGACGCTGTCGCCATTGCTGCGCGTGACCTTGGGGCGGCAGGTGTCGAGGCGATCCTTGTCGGGTTCCTGTTTTCCTACGTCAATCCCGCCCATGAACGCCGTGCCGCCGCGATTGTACGCCGCATCCTGCCAGAGGTGTTTGTCACGACCTCTGCCGAAGTGTCGCCGCAATTCCGCGAGTTCGAGCGGTTCACCACCGCGGCCATGTCGGCCTTTATCGGTCCCAAAGTGCGGCGCTACATCAGCGAATTGCAGGGTCGGTTGCGCGATCTGGGCATCCATGGCGAGTTGCGCATCATGACCTCAAGTGGCGGTCTGGCAACGCCCGAGATGGTCGCCGAACGCCCGGCGACCACGTTGTTGTCCGGCCTTGTGGCCGGGGTGCGCGGCGGTGCGTGGATCGGCGAACATGCCGGAACCAACAAGCTGATCACGCTCGATATTGGCGGTACCAGTGCAGATATCGGCATCATCCGCGATGGTCGCCTGACCGAAGCTGACGCCCGTAGCGCCAGCATCGCGGGCTTTCCGGTGATGTTGCCGATGATCGACATTCACACGATTGGCGCGGGCGGCGGCTCGATCGCTTACCTTGACCGTGGCCACGCCTTTCGGGTCGGGCCCCAAAGTGCCGGTGCCGATCCGGGACCGGCGGCTTACGGTCGCGGCGGTGAACTTCCCACGGTGACCGACGCCAACCTGGTTCTGGGCCGCCTGGTGCCGGGCAATTTCCTTGGCGGGCAGATGACACTGGATGTCGGGGCCGCACAGCTTGTCATCGGCGCGCTGGCCGCACAACTGGGCCGCAGCCCGACCGAGACGGCTGAAGGCGCGCTGACCGTGCTCAACAGCAACATGGCCAATGCAATCCGGTCGCGGACGGTGCAAAAAGGTATTGATCCCCGCGACTTTACTCTGTGCGGCTTTGGCGGTGCGGGGCCGCTGCATGCCGCGGAAGTGGCGGGTATGCTGGAGGTGCGGCACGTGTTGATCCCGCCGCATCCGGGCATCACCTCGGCCATCGGACTGCTGACGGCGGATCTGGAATATCACGCACTACGCACCGCCTTTGCGGTCAAGGGCGCGCTTGATCCGGCGCGGCTGCTGTCGCTTTTCACCAGCATGGAACAGGAATTGGCGGCGATATTTGCCAAGGACCGCGTGCCGGCAGCCAATGTCAGGATGCTGCGGCAGGGCGATCTGCGCTATGTCGGTCAGGGCTATGAATTGAAGATCGACTTTCCGGCGGGCGACCTCAGCGCGACCAGCCTTGAACCGGTCTGGCAGGCATTTCACGCCCGCCACCGCGCCGAATATGGCCACGCTTTTGAGGCGAGCGCCATCGAGATCGTCACCGTCAAAGTGCGGGGTATCGGCGAGGTCGAAAAGCTGGGCGTGCCGTCCGTCTATACCGGGGCTGCCGAGGCCAGACAGATCGGCGCGGGCAGCTGCGTGTTCCGGGTCAATGATGTGCTGGCGGCCTACGAGACCCCCTATTTCGACCGGACCTCGCTGCCGGTGGGTCAGGTTTTCAACGGGCCGGCGATCCTGTTGCAGACCGACAGCACCACCGTGGTCCCGCCGGGCTGGACCTACCATGCCGACCGGTTCGGCAATGTGCGCATGTCGCGCGATCAGGCCTGAGGAGCAGCAGATGCAAACCCGCGTTGATCCTTTCCTGGCTGCCGTCATCCACGGCGCGCTGGAAAACATCGCCATCGAAATGGGCCACAAGCTGATGCGGATGAGCTATTCCAGCATCATCCGCGAAAGCGAAGACTTTGGCGCGGCCCTGACCGATGCCACCGGACGGCAGCTGTGCGAATGCACCATGTCGACACCGCTGCAATCCGGCCCGATCCCCGGCTATATCGAGGGCATCCTGCGCGAACTGGCCAAGCGTGGCGATACCGTCAACTCCGGCGATGTGTTCATGCACAACGATCCTTACGGCGGGGCCTCGCACGGGCCGGACGTGGGTTTTGCAGTGCCGATTTTTCACAGGGGCGTGCTGGCGGGTTTTTCGGTCACCACCGCGCATCATCTGGACATCGGCGCCCTGACGCCAGGCAGCTGCGGCATTGTCGATGCGGTCGATGCCTATGCCGAAGGGCTGCAATTCAAGGCGATCCGGGTCTACGAGGCGGGCCGCAAGGTCGAGCCGGTCTGGCAAATCCTGCGCAGCAATATCCGCATTGCCGATCTGGTCGTGGGCGACATGGAGGCGCAGGTCGCTGCCGCCCGCATCGGGGCCAGCCGCTACGGCGCATTGCTGGAGCAATACAGTCTGGAAACCGTGACCGGGGCTTACGAGGATCTGCTGGATTACTCGGAAAAGCTGATGCGTGACGCTATACGGGCGATTCCGGACGGAGTTTACAACGCCCGGACCTATATCGACGGCTATCTCGACAGCCCGGATCCGGCGCTGAAAGACCTGCCGATCGAGGCGACGTTGACCATCACCGGGTCTGACATCCATGTCGATCTGACGGGCACCGCACCGCAGACCCCGAACAAGCCGATCAACATGCCCTTGGTCGGCACTGTGGATTGCGCGGTCTGGCTGACGCTGCGCTCGATCCTGCTCGACAGCGAGGTTTACGGCGCGATTCCGCAAAACAGCGGTCTGACCCGGCCGATCACCATCTTTGCGCCCAAGGGCTGCCTCGCCAACCCGGTCTTTCCCGCGCCGGTGATCGCGCGCTTTTGCCCCGGTAATGCGCTGGCCGACACCATCATGAAAGCCATCGCCCCGGCGGTGCCGCGTCAGGTCAGCGCCGGTATCGGCAACCTGCGCGTCATGGCGTTTTCCGGCGTGTCCAAGGGCAACCCCTGGGTCCATATGGAGATTATGGAGGGGGCCTATGGCGGCCGCTTCGGCAAAGACGGCATGGACGCAGTCGATACGCTTTACGCCAACACCCGCAACAACCCGGTAGAGGATATCGAATCTCACCTGCCGCTGCGCGTGCTGAACTACGAATTGCGCGAAAACGTGGCGGGCCCCGGCACTTGGCGCGGCGGGATCGGTTCGATCCGGTCGTTTGAATTGCTGGAAGACGGCGCAGTTTCGGTCGAAGGCGATGGCCAGCGGTTCCGGCCATGGGGGTTCCTTGGCGGCACCGACGGCTCTCCGGCCAAAGTGGAGTTGTCGCACAAGACCGGCAGCGTGGAAAACCTGCCCTCCAAGATCCCTTACCGCCAGCTTAAGAAAGGCGATCGGATCACGGCCTTTGGCCCGTGCGGCGGTGGTTATGGCGACCCGATGCTGCGCACGCCTCAGGCTGTGCTTGACGATGTGCTTGACGGATTGATCGACGCTGATATGGCCCGGGCCAGCTACGGCGTGATCATTGAGGGCACCAATCTGGACCATGCGGCAACGCAGGCTCTGCGCGGGAAAAAGCACTGACGACGGACCATCTACATCGCACAACGGGGAAATATCAATATGATGCGTTACCTTAGTACAACCGCAGTTGCGTCTGCCGTGCTTCTGGCAGTGGCGCTACCGGCAGCCGCCCAAGACGGTACCGCGAAAGCGGCCGCGAACATCGCGGCTTATAGCGGAATTCCGGCTTTCGTGGCAGCGGGCGCGCCATTCGATGCGAAGGCCTGCATGACCGGCAAGTCGATCTTCACCATCCCGGCCTCCAGTGCCATTCCCTTTATCAAGACGATCACCGACCACAAAGCGGTGATCGCCGGTGCGCTGGGTTTCAAGCATGAAGTCTGGGAAAACCAGGGCAATCCGACCCAGTGGATTCAGGGCATCGAATACGCCGTGAACAACAAATTCAACCTTGTCAGCCTGCTGGCCGGTGCTGATCCGCGCTTCTTTGAACCGCAAGTCAAAGCGGCGCAGGCAGCGGGGGTCAAGGTTGTTGTCTCGCATCTGACCGGGCTGGAACAGGACGCGCCCGCCGGTGTGGATGCTGCAACGGCAATCGACTACCGCAAGGCCGGCGAGTTGATGGCCGACTGGACGATTGCCAAAACCGGCGGCAAAGTGAACGCACTGGTCGTGGTGTCGAACGAGGCGCTGTCGACCGACTCGATCGTCAGCGGCCTGACCGAAGCCTTCAAGACCCGCTGCCCCGATTGCGTGTTTCAAATCGTCAACGTGCCGATCACCGACTGGGCCACCAAGATCCAGCCGACCGTTGCGGGCGCGCTGCAATCCAACCCGAAGCTGAACTATGTGATCCCG
>JAYTQA010000041.1:0-5368 GCA_043746955.1 bacterium
CAGCGGTGGCCGATGCGATGGCGCGGGCGAAGGTGCTGGCGGATGCCGCAGGGGCCAAGCTGGGGCTGATCCAGTCGATCACCGAAGGTGGGGCTGCCGAACCGGGGCCGCTGCCGATGTTCAAGGCGATGGATGCGGCGGCGGTGCCGGTGGCGGCGGGTGAAGTTGGCATTTCGGCCAATGTCACCATTGTCTGGGCTTTGAAATAGCGCCTTGACCTGCCCGCCGGGCGGTCGTTGCTGGCGTCCGATCAGGCCGGTCCTGGCGGAATAGCGGCGTCACTTGGCGGCGGGTGCGCTTGGATTGCGCACCCTTTTTCGGATCATGCGGTGGCTTTGGTCAGCGCCTGGTCGAGATCGGCCAGGATGTCGCGCACATCCTCGATCCCGATCGACAGCCGCACCACATTGGGCAAGGCGCCTGCGGCCACGCGCTGCGCGTCGCTTAACTGGCTGTGGGTGGTGGAGGCGGAGTGGATCACCAGGCTGCGGGTATCGCCAAGGTTGGCAACATGGCTGAACAGTTTCAGACTGTCGACCAGCTTGATGCAGGCGTCATAGCCGCCCTTGATGGCAAAGGTGAACAAAGCCCCGGCCCCTTGCGGCACGATCATCTTGGCAAGGTTGTGATAGGGCGAGGATTTGAGGCCGGGGTAGGTGACGTATTCGATCCTCGAATCCTGCTCCAGCCACTCTGCGACGATCTGGGCATTCTCGACATGGCGCTGCATCCGCAGGGGCAAGGTTTCGATGCCCATCAACGTATAATGCGCGCCTTGCGGGTTCATCGTCATGCCAAGGTCGCGCAAGCCCACGGCAATCGAGTGGAAGGTGAAGGCCATAGCCCCCAAAGCCGCATGGAAGTTCAGGCCGTGGTAAGCCGGCTCGGGGGCGGCCAACGAGGGGAACTTGCCAGAAGCCGACCAGTCGAACTTGCCGGAATCGACTACTACGCCGCCGGTGACGGTGCCATTGCCGGTCAGGTATTTGGTGGCGGAATGGACGACCAAAGTCGCCCCATGTTCAATCGGGCGGCACAGGTAGGGCGTGGCGGTGGTGTTGTCGACGATCAGCGGCAGGCCCGCGTGGTGGGCGACCCGGGCTATGGCATCAAGGTCGGAAATAGCGCCACCGGGGTTGCAGATGGTTTCGCAAAACACAGCGCGGGTGTTGTCATCGATGGCGGCGGCGATGGCTTTGAGATCGTCAAAATCGACCAGCTTGGCCGACCAGCCGAACTTGCGGATCGTGTTGGTGAATTGCTGGATCGTGCCGCCGTAAAGCCGGGTTGAGGCGACCACATTGCAGCCGGGCTGCATCAAGGGAAACAGCGCCATAATCTGGGCCGCATGACCGGAAGAGCAGCAGACCGCACCGGCACCCCCCTCCAGCGCCGCGACGCGGTTGGCCAAAGCCGACACCGTGGGATTGGTCAGGCGGGAATAGATATAGCCGACCTCCTGCAGGCTGAAGAGTTTCGCTGCGTGGTCGGCATCGCGGAACACGTAAGCCGTGGTCTGGTAAATCGGCACCTGGCGCGCGCCGGTGGCGGGATCTGGAGCGGTTCCGGCATGAACGGCAAGGGTGTTGAAGCCTAAGGTCATGGTGTCCTCCTGCATTGAATGGGCGGACGCTAGGCCAGCGGCGAGAGTCGGGCAACTTGTATTGGTGCGGTCAGCGGAAAAAACACGTCAGCCGCAGTCGTCTTTTGGGGCAGCCGATGACCCCAAATGTGGGGATGGCTTGGACCTGCAGCAGGACGCCCAGAAACGCGGTAGCCAGTGCCAGATCGTCGGGATGCCAGTGCGAGTTCCAGCGCCGTGCCAGTGCCAGCGCAAGTGCAAGTGCAAGTGCAAGTGCAAGTGCAAGTGCAAGTGCCTGTCGGGGACCAGATCAGCGGCCTCCACCTACCGCAGCTATTCCCGCGTGGCCCTGATTTCAACCTTGGACCAGCGCCCGATAGGCCATCCGCCCGGCCACCATCGTCAGGCGGGGCGCGGGGGTGCCGCCTTCGGGCCAATCGAGCAGGATCAGGTCGGCGCGCCGGCCCAAAGCGATCTCGCCCCGGTCGATCAGGCCAGAGGCGCGGGCCGGGTTGGTCGAGACGAGCTGCCACAAAACCGGCAAGCTGCCGTGGCCGTCGGCCAGCAGACGGGCCACGGCGGTCAACATCGCGGGATAGGAGTAGTCGGAAGCGAGGATGTCGCACAGGCCCCGGTCGATCATATCCGCCGCTTTCGGCGACCCCAGATGGCTGCCACCCCGCGCGGCATTAGGGGCACCGAAGCTGATCCAGTCGCCAGCCTCGCGCGCCGCTTGCGCTGCCGCAAGGTTCATCGGAAATTCCGCGTTTCGCGCACCCAGGTCGCGGTAATAGGCCCGGGTTTCGGTTTGGGTATCGTCATGGCTGAGCATCGGGGCACCGGCTCTGCGTCCCAGCGCTGCCACCGTGGCAATCGCGCCCGGCACCTGTGGGCGGCGCTGCCAGATGGTCCGGATCAGCGCCACATACTCGGTCTGGCTCAGCCCGGACCGTTTGGCGCGTTCGGCCATTTTGGCGGCAAAGGCAGGGCCGGTCATGTCAGCCACCGGAAAGGCCGGGTCATGGTCAAACGGGCGGCTCTGCATCGGGGTGTCAGGGTGCAGGACGCCAATCGAGGTGTGATCGTTGAAGGCGATCGACGGCAGGAGCGGCCCGCAAAGGGCCTGTTCGATCAGCGGCAGCGCCTCAAAGCAAAACGTCTCCCACCGCAGTTGCACGCGGTTTTCCACAGTCAGGCGTGGGGCCAGGGTGGCCAGCGCTTCGATCATCGCCTGCGCACTGGCCAGCGAACGCAGGCCCGGCTCCCAACTTAGCGTCAGGGCGTGGTAGGCGGTGGCGATGCCGTTGGCGGCAAGCTGGCGGTCGGTCTCCAGCAGGGCGGCGTGCAGCGGGAAGTCAACGCCGGGGCGGGGCATCAGCTGGCGTTCAAACGCGTCGCCATGAATGTCGACCATGGCCGGGGCGAGGGTCATCCCGCGCGCGGCAATCGGTGTGGCACCGTCGCGTGGCACATCCAGCCCGGTGATCAGACCGTTTTCGACGCGAACCGAAACCTGCGCGATTTCGTCGGCCAGGATGACCTTGGCCCCTTCAACGATCATCGCATCCATCAGCGGTTTGTCCTGAACAGCAAACATCAAAAACCTGGCGCAGTCCTGTCAAACGGGTATGGCCGACTAACGTGGTCCAACCGGCCAAACAACCGCCTGAACCGCCATAACCCATTGTTTTGGCGTATTTCCGAACCGCTTGACGGGGATCCGCCCCGGCCGGAAATGCGTTAGCGTAGCCACAAACCTTCCCGCTTCAGCGCGTTGCGGATCGCTTGTTCGCGTACTGGCAGGTTGGTGCGGTCGAACAAAGCGCGCGCCTCTGCGCCCTTGCCCTGATAGATCATCCGGCGGAAGGGTTCATAGTCCTTGATCACCTTTTTGACGGTGTTTTGGGCCGCGACCGCTTCCAGAACCTGCACCGCAAGGTCGCTTTCGCGTGCGTAGAGCAGGGGCAGGGTGCGGTAGTGGCAGGTGAGGTCGCCGTCCAGCCCGGCCAGTTCCGGCCCCGGACGGGTGCCGCCGAACGCGTGGATGACCAGGGCAAGCGCCACCTGATCCAGCCAGGGGTCCATCTCCTGACAGACCAAAGTTTCGGGCGGGTTCAGCGCGATTTCTTTGGCATAGTCCAGAAAACGCTGCCCGAAGGCCTGCGGGTCCTCATGGAAAAACCAACCGGCGTTGAAGTAAAGATAGCGCTTCCAGTATTCATCGGGCTGGGAAAGGTCGAGTGAACTGGCATAGTCCAGTCCAAAGCGGTCGTATAATGATTTCCAGATATCCGCGTAACCTGGCCCATAAAGTTCGATCTGCGGCCACGTCCCCTCGCGCCGCATCGAGGCACTTGGGCGCTTGAAATCGAAACGCGCCTTGGCGAAACTGTCAAGGATCAGCGTATCGGTGTCCAGAAACAAAAAGGGTTGGTCGGGCAGCGCCGTCAAAGCCTCGATCTTGTTGCCATAGGGGTAGCTGGACCCGAAGACCTGGGTTTCAAACGGCAGAAAAGTGACGCCCAGATCCGTCAACAGCCCCCGTACTACCTTGTCATGTACGCGCGGATCGCCCTGCCAGCGTGGGCCGGGTTGCGGTTCGGCAATGATCAACTGGCCGGGAAACCCGGGGTCGCTCAGGCGGAGCGAGGCCGCCAGCAAGACCGCCTCATAGCCCAGCCGCCCGGATTGCCCAATCGCCACGATGTTGAAAACCTGCCGCGCTTTGGTCATGCCCGTCCTTTTGGCTAGGGCCTATAACCCCCGATGCCGGAAGGGAAAGTCAAGCGCCGATCCGGCTGGCCGCCTTGGGACTTCAGCTTGCAGTGAAATGTGCGAAGCGGGGTTTCCGCACCAGTTACCCGCGCTTAAAGTCGAGGCGTGAACCGCAGGGACAGGCAGGACATGCCGCCGTCCAGCTTGGCACATTCGGAATTGCCTATTTCGCGCACATTATAGCCAGCCTTGACCAAAGCATCCCGGGTGCGGGGAAAGCCTGTGGGCATCAACACGAGGTCGTTGAACCGGATGGTATTGGCGCAAGCCTCCTCCCCCGGCGCGGTGTGGATGACTTTGTAGCCCTTGAAACAGCCCGAAGCGTCCAGCCGGTCGGTTGACAGGATCGTCTCGGCATCGAGCAGGGAACAATCGGTCTTGAAATGCAAAACGCCCGGCGGGGTGAACACTTCACGCACCTTTTGGCCCCAATCTGCGACTTTGTGGGCCAGTTCGGCAATGCCAGCGCCATTGGTGCGAGCGGAGCGACCGATCAGAATTTCGCTTTCGGTGGTCAGAATGTCGCCGCCTTCGATGTAGCTGTCCGCGCCTTCGATCCGCCTGACATCGCCGTACAACGCGGTCAAATGCGGGGCCATCGCAGCAGCCTCCCCCAGACGCGTGGGCGCACCGGGGCGCATCACCACGGCACCTTGCGGCAGGCACAAAGCGGTATCCTCGACAAAGACCGAATCCGGGTAAGCCTCCAGCGCGTCCAGTTCCACCACCGTGGCCCCGCTGGACTGCAACGCGGCGATATAGTCCGCGTGGTGCTGGCGCATCACCGCCAAGGACGGCGCTCCGGTGTCGACCGCGCGCAGGCCCTGGATGATGGACGCCGCAGGTCGGCGGGTGATGGCATGGCTGAAACGGAAAGACTGGTCCATCGCAAACCTCAACAACAGGTGGGGCCATTGCCCGGCCCCATGTTGCAACGGCCACAAACCGGGGTAGCTGGTGGGCGACCCTGGAATCGAACCAGGCATGAGTCGCCTCGGGAGAGTTACAGTC
>JAYTQA010000042.1:0-5368 GCA_043746955.1 bacterium
AATATCTTCATCTCGAACCGCGCGCAGGGGTCGTGGATGAACTGGAAGCGGATGTATGCGGAGGCCGATGCCCTGGTGGCCCAGCTTGGCGTGACGTTGGACGTGCGGCGGGCAGCGTCCGGGCTGACACTGGCCGAACAGCAGACGGTGGAGATTGCCCGCGCCTTGTCGCTGAACGTGCGGGTGCTGATCATGGACGAGCCGACCGCCAGCCTGTCGGCGCATGAGGTGGCACGGCTGATGACCGTCGCCCGCGCGCTGAAGGCCAAGGGGGTTGCGGTCATCTATATCTCGCACCGCCTGGATGAGATTTTCGAGGTGGCGGACCGGGTTACCGTGATCCGCGACGGTCAGCACATTTCGACCAAACCGCTGGCCGAGGTGACACCGCACGGCATGGTCAAGGACATGGTCGGCCGGGCGATTGACACCCATGCGGTGAAAACCGCCGCCAACCCGCATGGCGCATCCGTGCTGCGGCTGGAAGGTTTGGGCCGCGCCGGCGTGTTCCGGGGCATCAGTTTTGATCTGAGCGCCGGGGAAGTTCTGTGTTTTGCAGGCTTGGTTGGCGCGCGCAGGACCGATGTGGCGCTGGCCTTGTTCGGCATCGCTCCGGCCACCGAAGGCAAAATTCTGCTGGATGGCCAAGAGGTTACCATCAGCGCGCCGCAAGATGCGATGGCGAGGGGGATTGCCTATGTCTCGGAGGATCGCCGAAAACTGGGTCTGGCGATGAGCCTGCCGATCTTCGCCAATATCTCGCTCGCCAGTCTTCGCAAGTTGCTCGGTGCGTTTGGCATCATTGACCGGGTGGCCGAGGCTGCGATGGCGGAGAAGTATCGCAAACAGCTTTCAATCAAAGCCGCCAGCGTGCGGGTGGAGGTGGCCAAACTGTCCGGCGGCAATCAGCAGAAGGTCATGCTGGCGAAATGGCTGGAAACCACGCCGCGCATCCTGATCTTTGATGAACCGACCCGCGGCGTGGATGTCGGCGCCAAGATGGAGGTGCACAATATCATCCGGGCCATGGCCAAACAGGGGGTGGCGGTGCTGGTCATCTCGTCTGATCTGCCCGAGGTGATGGCTCTGGCCGACCGGGTGCTGGTGATGCGGGAAGGCAAGCAGGCCGGGATTTTCGACATTGCCGAGGCGACCCAGGAAAAGGTGATCGGGTTGGCGGCTGGCCATGACGCCGGTTTGGCCGAGGCGGTCGCATGATCGCGCAGTTCCATCCCCAGACCCTGCGGCTGATTGCCCTGTTCGTGGCGCTGCTGGCGACGGTGCTGTTTTTCTCGACCCAGATCGACAGCTATCTGTCGGCGCGGATGTTCACCCGGATCACCACCTCGGTCGCGGTGATCCTGCCGATTGCGGTGGGTCAGGCGATTGTGGTGATGACGCGGAATATTGACCTGTCGATTGGGTCAACTGTCGGCGTGGTGGCCTATCTGACCGGAGAGTTCCTCGGCGGTCATGCCGGTTTGAACCCGCTTCTGGTGGCCCTGCTGGCGATGGGAATTGGCGGGTTTATGGGGGCGATCAACGGGGTGCTGGTGGCCTGTGGCCGGGTGCCTTCGATCATCGTGACGCTGGGGACGCTGGCGTTGTACCGGTCGTTTCTCGTGCAATATTCCGATGCCAAGACCATCACCACGGCCAGCCTGCCGCAATGGCTGGTCGATCTGCCGCAGGTCAATGCCTTTACATTTCTGGGGCTTGAGGTGCGGGTCACGGTGGTTCTGGCTTTGGCTTCGGCGATTGCGATCGGGCTGGCGCTAACCCGGCTGCGGGTGGCGCGCAGGTTTTATGCGGTCGGCTCCAACCCCGATGCGGCGGTCGTGGCCGGGATCAACGCCGGGGCGGTGGTGTTCGCGGCGTTCGTTTTGTCGGGCGCGCTGGCCGGGCTGTCGGGGCTGATCTTTCTGGCCAAATTCGGCAATATCACGGTTGTCGCGGGCCTGGGGTTCGAACTGAAGGCGGTGGCGGCGGTGGTCGTCGGTGGTGTCAGCATTCTGGGCGGATCCGGCAGCATGATTGGCGTCGTCATCGGCTGTGTGCTGGTCGATACGATTGATAACTCGCTGACCCGGTGGGCGCTGGTGTCGGAATTCTGGCGGGATGCTTTGCTGGGCATGCTGATCATGGCGGCGGTGACGGTGGATACTTTCGCATCGCGGTCCTTGGGCCGGTTGGGTGCCAGGAAGGCGGCCGGGTGATGGCAAAGATGATCGGTCGGCTGAACAGTTGGGAGGGGATGCTCTTGGTCCTGTTCCTGATCACCTTCGCGGGCAATATTGTGCTGGCACCCGAGTTTCTGACCATCCAGAACCAGATCAACCTGTTCCAGTTGTCGATCGAGAAAATCATTGTGGCGCTGGTGATGACTTTGATCATCATCAACGCCGAAATAGACCTTTCGGTGGCGTCGGTCATGGGCCTGTCGGCCTGCGCCTTTGGCTATATGTTCACCAATGGCTGGCCTGCGGGGCTGGCGATTGTGGTCTGTCTGGGCGTGGGGTTGGTGGCCGGCATGATCAACGCCCTGCTGATCGCGCGGGCGAAAATCCCCTCGCTGGTGGTGACCCTGGCCATGCTGATCGGCTTTCGCGGCTTTGCGCGGGTGCTGGTCAAGGATCAGAGCATGGGCAATTTCCCCGGCTGGGTGACCTATCTCGGGCAGGATGCGCTGTTAGGGCCGTTGCCTCTGTCGCTGATCATCTTCGCGGTGCTGCTGGTGGGGTTGGGCGTGCTGTTGCACCGCACCGGGTTTGGCCGCCAGATCGTGGTGATCGGCACCAATGCCGAGGTGGCGCGGTTTTCCGGGCTGAACGTGGCGCGGGTGAAAACAATTCTGTTCCTGATGTCGGGCTTCGTGTCGGCTTTGGCGGGACTGCTCTATGCCGCCCGGCTGGGCTCGGTGCGGGGCGATGCGGCGACCGGGTTCGAGCTGGACATCATCACCATGGTCCTGCTGGGCGGCGTCAGCATCTTTGGCGGCCGTGGCACCATGCCGGGGGTGGTGCTGTCGATCCTGATCATTCTCAACCTGCGCAATGGCATGGCATTGACCAATATCACCGGGCATATCCAGACCGGGGTGATCGGTGTCTTGCTGATCGCCTCGGTGCTGATCCCCAACCTGCTGGCGGACTTGCGCGCGCGGCGCACCAAACCTGCGTGAGGATGTGATGCGCCACGCCTTCAAGATGTACCTCAATCCGGGGATGGAGGCGGAGTATATCCGCCGCCACGATGCGCTCTGGCCGGAGTTGGAGGCGTTGCTTAAAGAGGTGGGGGTAGCCAACTACTCGATCCACCTCGACCGCGAAACCGGCGTGCTGTTTGGCTATCTGGAGCGGGAAGAGGGTCACCGGATGGCCGACCTGCCGCAGCATCCGGTCATGCGAAAATGGTGGGCGCATATGGGCGATCTCATGCGGTGCAACCCCGATGGCTCCCCGGTGGCGGTGGATCTGATCGAGACGTTTTATCTGGCGTAATGCGCATCGGCCTGACCGGTTTGCGCCTGGAAAGCCGTCAGGTTTGCGCATGAAAAGCCGTCAGGTTTGCGCATGAAAAGCCGTCAGGCGTGACGTGCGGCCCACAAAGCCTGGACTTTTGCGCGCCAGTCCGCCGCATAATCGGCAAGGCGCGGGTCGGGTGAGGGCAGCACCGGTGCTATCTGCGCTTTGGCGGCAGTCAGCGGGCCTGCCAGCAGCGCCGCACCCAGTCCGGTGCCGGCACTTGGACCGGCGGCAAGCACCGGGCGGCCAGTGGCGGTGGCCAGCATCAGCGCGAAATCCGGGTTGCCACCGAACGGGCCTTCGACATGGATCTTACCTTGTGCCCCGATCAGGCCCAGACATTCCGCCGCCATCAGCGCGGTGTAATAACTGGCGGCCAGCGTGCGTTGCGCGTCATTGGCGGGGGTTCCGGCCCAAGTCAGGTGCAGGCCGGGGAACGGGCCGGTTTCGGGGTGGAGCGAGGGCAGGGCCATGATGCAAGCCAGTACGGCGTCGCGGTCGGCGTCGCTGGGTGTGGCGATCCGGCCTTGAGTCAACGCGTCAAACTCGCGCCCGGCCATGTAGCGGGCGGTCGGCGTCGGGGTGCCGTTGGCGTTCACGTTGACCAGTACATCGCGGGCCGGGTCAAGCGGGACGGCGGGTGCGCCGACCGCAAGGCTGATCATCCATGTGCCGGTGGAGATGACCGAAAACGCCGCAGGTTCAGCCAGATAGGGCAGCAGCGAGGCGTTGGAATCATGGATGCCGGACAGAACGGGGGTAGCTGCGGGCAGGCCAAGGCGGTGGGCCAGTTCGGGCTTCAGCGCAAAACGGCTGGCGGCGGGTTGGACCGGCGGGAATAGGTCGGTCCAGCCCATGGCACCGACGAGGCTGGAAAATCGGGCCGCCCACGGGTTCCACAGGTCGGTGTGGCAGCCGAGCGAGGTGACCTCCGATGCGGCCACCCCGGTCAGCCGATAGGCCCAGTATTGCGGATAAGTCAGGATGTGCCGGGTGCGGGCGAAGGCGTCGGGGAAGCTCTGCGCCTGCCAGTAAATCTGCGCGCCAAGGTTCAGACCGCCCGGCAGTCGGGGCGAGCCGGTTTCCGCAAAGGGTGGGCGCAGGCTGCTGTAGGCGGGCAGGCGGTCGGGGCCGCCAAATTCATAGTCGAGGATCGGCAGGGCAAGGTTGCCGTCTGCGTCTACCAGTGCCGCACAGGCCCCGTGGGTGGTGATGGAAATCGCATCAACAGCGCTGGCAGCGGCGAGGGTTTTGAGGCTGGCCAGCAGGAAGTCCCACAGGTGGTCGGTATCAAAATGCGGATAGGGGGGCGCGTCCATCACCCGGTTGGCGGTTTTGAAAACCCGGGTTTCGGCCCCGGTTGCGAGGTCGATCGCCAGAAGTTTCGCGTTGGTCTTGCCGATGTCGATGACCGCGATGTGCCGCATCAGATGCCCCCTTGGATTGCCGGCAAGGCTACCGGTTTTGGGCGGTAAGCCCAAGAAAAACCACGGGAGCTTGCAGGAAATCAACCATAAGCCAGACGGTGCGGCCAAACGGGGCGGCCAGATGGTTGAGCCAGACGGTGCGGCCAGATGGTTGAGCCAGACGGGGCGGCCAGACGGGGCGACCAGACGGTGCGGCCAGACGGTGCGGCCAGACGGTGCGGCGCGGTCGGCAACTGTCGGAGGCACCGGGTCCGCGCCTTGCGTGGTGGCCGATGTGATCTGGGCTGCCGTGACGGGTGGCTGCGAGACGCGGCGCTAAAGCGTGTCGCCTTCATTTGGTTTCATATCCTGCGGCGTGGAAGTAGTTTTGGCATTCATGTTGTGGGAAGAGGTCGCAGACCGTTCCGACGAGGTTCC
>JAYTQA010000043.1:0-14041 GCA_043746955.1 bacterium
CTGGCGGCCGAGGCCACCGCCAGCAAAGGTGCGGCCAACGGCTATGCCGGTCTGGATGGCAGCGGCAAGGTGCCAGCCGCCCAACTGCCGTCCTATGTCGATGACGTGCTGGAGTTTGCCAACCTCGCCGGTTTTCCGGGCGTGGGTGAGACTGGCAAGATCTATGTCGCGCTGGATTCCAACAAGACCTACCGCTGGTCAGGTACGATCTATGTGCAGATTGCCAATGGGACGCCGGCCTGGGTCGATATAACGGCCAAGCCGACCACGGTGGCGGGCTTTGGCCTGACCGATGCGGTTGACCTGTCCAGCCCCCAGACCATCACCGGCACCAAGACGTTCAGCGGGCCGGTCACCTTTACCGGCGCGCATGTGGTGGTCGATGGCGGGCTGTTGCTGCAAGACGACGCGGATGCAACCAAGAAAGCCGCGTTCCAGTTGTCGGGGATCACCACCGGCACCACGCGGACGCTGACGGTGCCCGATGCCAGCGGCACCTTGGCGCTGAACACGGCGTTTTCAGCGGCGGCCAGCGGTCTGACCCCGGCGAGTGGTGGTGGCACGCTGACCTTTCTGCGCGCGGATGGCACCTGGATCGCACCGCCCGCTGGCGGCAGTTCGACCTATGGCGCGCTGATCGGCGTTCCGGCGGCGGTTCATGCGATTGACGTGTTGACGCCGGTCGCCGACAGCATCGCATATTTCAACGGCGCTACCACGGCCGCGCTGACCACGCTCTCCACCTTCGGCCGCAGTCTGGTCGATGATGCGGACGTGAACACCGCCCGCACCACGCTGGAGCGGCATGATTTTGCCAACCGCGTGGCGTTTGTGACCTGGGCCACCGGGCGCACCCCGGCGGTCGGGCTGGTGATGAAGGCGGGCGGCTACGCCTATCGCTATGTAGGCTCGGGCACAGCGATTGCCGATCTGCCGGGCTGGCTGCCGGATGGCACGGCCACGGCTTTGCATTTCGGGGCGGACAACACCGGGGCGAGCTCGGCGATAGCTGCGGTCTCAGCACTGCTCGACTATGTGAATTCGATCGGCGGCGGTCTGGCGATGCTGCCGGCGGGCACCTATCTTTGGGCGGGGCAGATGGTCAAGCAGGGCCTGAACAAGGTCATCCTGCAGGGCGAGGGCAACACAACCAAGATCATCCGCACCGGCAACCGCATTGTTGCAGCGATCCGGTTCTGGGGCGGGGCCAACAACCGGATCCGGCGCGTGCTGATCGACTGTGCGGGCTATGCCGGGCGCGGGTTTTACCTCGGCGATCAGTATTCCGGCATTGAGGATTGCGAGTGCAACAACTGCCCGGACCGCCCGTTTGGCATGCAGGGCGGCGGCAACACGGTCTATGGGTTGGACAGCGCGGGTCGCACTTCGGACGATGTGGGTTTTACCAGTGCCACGTTCTTTCCGATCGGCTGCTACGTTGAAAACTGCCGGGTCACCCGGGCCGGCAACACCGCGATCAGCCAGAAGATGATGCCGCATTCGCGGATTCAGCGCTGCGTGGTCAACAACAGCTATTCCGAAGGGATCACGGTCGACCATTGCGATTATTCCGTGGTGTCGGGCAACACGCTTCTGGGCGTGGCGCTGATTGACACCGCGCAATTCCCGGACCTTGATGCGGGCACCGGGTTTCTCAGTGCGGGCGGCGGCGGCGTCGGCGGCATCGGGATTGATGGCTCGCAAGGTGCGCGGGTCGTCAAAAACACGATCATCGGGGTGCAGACCACGACGGTCACCCGCAACAACCGCACGCGTTCGGCGATCAACTTCGTCAACAACCTGCAAGCCGCGAATGGCTGCCAGATCGAGGGCAACTATATCTCGGATGCCAAGTCCGGGGTCTGGTTCAAGGGCACCGGATCCGGTGCTGCGGGCAACAACTTCCGGCATGTGGTGGTTTGCAACGTGTTTGACAGCATGGGCACCGCGGCGGGGACCGGGTCAGCGCAGTTTGGCGCGGTCTGGATTGATGCCGGCTGCACCGACAACGTGATTGCCGGCAACACCCAGATTGGCGGCACCCCGCTGATCACCGGGGCGAGCAGCGCCAACCTGATCGACCAGATGGCTGCCAACACGTTGAAAGCCAACAACACCGGTGCTTTGGCCAACGGGCTGGACCTGACCGGCACCCAGGCGACCGCGATGCTGGATGTGTTTGGCAGTGCGGCCAAGGGTCTGGCTCCGGCGAGCGGTGGCGGCACCACGAGCTTCCTTAGGGCCGATGGCACCTGGGTGGCGCCGGGTCTGGCTTGGGGATCGGTGTCAGGTACGCCCACCACGATTGCGGGGTACGGCATTACCGATGCGGTGGCTTTGACCGGCACGCAAACGGTGGCGGGGGCCAAGACGTTCGCCGCGCCGCTGATCCTGACCGGGCAGGCGAGCGATCCGTCCGGGCCCGCCAACGGAACGCTCTGGTACAATGCGACCACCAACCAGTTGAAAGCGCAGTCGAACGGTGCGGCCGTCAGCCTTGACGCTCCGCAGAACATCGGCTGGCTGACCCCGGTTTCCGGCGACTACATGCTGACCACGATGGGCGCGGGCGGGGTGACCGGCACCGGGGCAGGGGCTGCGGGGCGGATCGACCTGTTCCCCTTCACCGCGCGGGCGGATACCCCGGTCACCGGGCTTGCGGTGAACGTGACCACCCTGATCGCCGCGGCTCTTGGCAAGATTGCGGTCTATGATTCGGATGGGATGGGCCGCCCGAACAATCTGATCGTGGAAACCGCCGACCTTGATTTCTCGACCATCGGGGTCAAGACGGCGACGGTTTCGATCACCCTGCGGCAGGGCCGGACCTATTGGCTGGCGGTGCGGCATTCTTCGACGGCCACGCTTTCGACCTGGGCTGGCACCGCCACGCCGGACCTGAACGGGGGAACCCCCCAGACCACGTTGCGCAAATCGGTGCGCCGCACCCTGGCCTATGCGACGGCTGCGACCCCGACCTGGGGGTGGCTGTCGTCCGAGATCAACGCGGCGGCGGCAACGGCGGTCTGGCTCAAGGTCTGATCACCGGCACATCGGCTGGAAAGGGTGGCATCGCGCCACCCTTTTCGCATTTGACAGGCTGGCCCCGGCTTCCTAGACATTCGGCAGGCATAATGGGCAGGCACAGACCTGAAACGGGCGTTACCATGAAAATTGCGATGATCGGGACCGGCTATGTGGGCCTCGTCTCTGGGGTTTGTTTTTCCGACTTCGGTCATGACGTGATCTGCGTCGACAAGAACCCCGCAAAGATTGCTTTGTTACAGGCGGGTGAGGTGCCGATTTTTGAACCCGGCCTGCACGAGCTGATGGCCAAGAACGTGGCGGCGGGGCGGTTGTCGTTCACACTGGATCTGGCGGAGGCGGTGGCGGGGGCAGACGCGGTGTTCATCGCCGTGGGCACGCCGACCCGGCGCGGCGATGGTCATGCCGATCTGACCTTTGTGATGGCCGCGGCCGCTGAAATTGGCGCGGCTTTGACCGGTTACGCCGTGATTGTCACCAAATCCACCGTCCCAGTCGGCACCAACCGCAAGGTCGGCAAGGCGGCACGTCAAGCCAACCCCGATGCGAGTTTCGACGTGGCCTCCAACCCCGAATTCCTGCGCGAAGGGGCCGCGATTGACGATTTCATGCGGCCTGACCGGGTGGTGGTCGGCGTGGAATCGAACAAGGCGCGCAAGGTGATGTCGGATGTTTACCGCCCGTTGTTCCTGCGCGAATTTCCGGTGGTGTTCACCGGCCTCGAATCGGCAGAGATGATCAAATACGCGGCCAATGCCTTTCTGGCCACCAAGATCACCTTCATCAACGAAATTGCCGCTTTGTGCGAAAAGGTCGGCGCGGATATCAAGGATGTGTCCAAAGGCATGGGGTTGGACGGGCGGATCGGCAACAAGTTCCTCCACGCCGGGCCGGGCTATGGCGGGTCGTGTTTTCCCAAGGATACCAAGGCTTTGGCGCGCATTGGCCAGGAACATGCCGTGCCGATGCAAATCACTGAAACCGTGATCAAGGTCAATGAAGAGATCAAGCGCCGGATGCTCGACAAGATCATCGACCTGTGTGACGGGGTGGTGAACGGCAAGACGATCGGCATTCTGGGCGTGACCTTCAAACCCAACACCGATGACATGCGCGAGGCCCCCAGCCTGACCATCGTGCCGGCTTTGGTCGGCGCCGGGGCCAAAGTGCGGGTGGCCGATCCGCAGGGCAAACGCGAGGGTGAAGCCTTGCTGCCCGGCGTGCGTTGGGTGGAAAACGCCTATCAGGCGACCCAGGGTGCCGATGTGGTGGTGATCCTGACCGAATGGAACGAGTTTCGCGCGCTCGACCTCGACCGGATCGCCCGCAAGATGATCACCCCACGCATGGCTGATCTGCGCAACATCTACGCGGCAGAGGAAGTCATCGATGCGGGTTTCGAGCGCTACGTCGGCGTTGGCCGCTGAACCCGCCGGTTTGCGCGCATTCCGGCCGCAAACCGCAGCACAGTTTGCCCCACAGTTTGCAGCACAGTTCTGGGTGCGCTCTATTTGTCCAGCGCGTCAAACACATAGCGTTGCAGGCCGATCAGCCCCAATGTGAAGCAGATGGCCGAGAACAGAAACACATAGCCCGGCAGGATGAAGGAACTGTCGTAGGTTGGGTAATAGGCGTGCCGCATCTCGCCCAGGACCATCGCAATCGGGTTCCACTTCAGGTATTTGAAGATGGACTCCGGCAGGTCGTTGATCAGGAACATCACACCTGCCAGCAGCGCCATCGGGCGGTTGACGATGCCCCACACGCTTTCATAGGTCGGCGAGGCAAGAAACAGCACCGAGTTCAGCGTGCCAACCCCCAAGCCCAAGGCGGCGGCCATCGCCAGACACAGCAACATCGCAGGCACGTCCGGGTTAAGCTGCAAGTTGTAGTGCCAGGCGATGCCATAGATGAGGGCGATGAACACGAGGATGCTCATGAAGGTGTTCAAGAGGAACCGGGCGGTCAGCGCATCCAGCACGGTCACCGCGGGAAACCCCAAAAGCTGGCGCGAAAAGCGGATCGAACTGGCCACTTTGCTCGCGACTTGGGAATACAGGTGATACGGCACCACGCCCGTGACGTAATACAGCGGAAAATTGGTGCCCAAACGCGGCGACCGCATGATCAGCCCAAACGCAAACGACAAGACCGCCACGGAGGCGATCGGGTCGATCATGTTCCACAAAAACCCGAGCGAGACACGGGTTTCGCGCGACCCGGTCTCACGCAGGATCAAAGCTGCCACGACCCGCAAGGTGCGAAACCTGCGGCTGCGCGGCTCTTGCGGCGCTGAAAAGGGGCGCGAATCCTCAGAACTCACTGTGATTTGTTGCATATTAGGTATTTTCCCGGTTCCGCAGGGGCCTTGTGCGCTGACACGAACAGTCAGTGCTTGTGGCGCAAGGCCTGTTTGAGGTATTCTTATTACGAAAGTATATCAGGCGCAAACTGTTGCGCAGATTTGGAACCGGATCCTGTGACACCTCCTTTTGCCAAGCCCGAAACTGACGCTGATCAGTCCACCCCTCCCACCGATGCAGATGTTGCAACCCCGGTGCCTGAAACGGCAGAGGTGACGCGACTGCAACCCGGCCAGGGTCGCCGCCCGGGCGGCGGTCTTGGCGGCGGTCTTGGCGGCGGGCAGGGCGGTGGTGGCGGTGGCGGGCTTGGCGGCGGGCTGCGGCGCGCGCAGATGGCGCAAGATGGCTCCGAGAAAGAGCGTCACGGCGGCCCTCGCGGTGGCAATGGTCCTGGCCCCGGCCTAGGGCGAGGCCGCGGTTTGGGCGACGGTAGTGGTGGTGGTCCGGGTGGCGGCATGGGCGGTGGGCGGGCCGGGATGCAGGCCGGAATGCAAGCCCGTGGGCCTGCGGGCCAGCCCGAAAGCGGACCGCTGGTGCTGCGCGGGCCGGTTGCCTCGCCCAATCCCGGGGTCGAAGATGCCGAAGTTGTGGGACAAACCAATGCCGCAGCGGCTGCGCGGCGTGACGCGCTAATGGCCGATGGCGGCGCACGCAGCACACCTCAAGCCGACGCCGGGCGACCGAACCGCCCGAACCCAGCCCGTGGTCCTGCCCAGGACAATGCCCGTGGTCCTGCCCAGGACAATGCCCGTGGCCCTAACGATGCCAAAGCGTTCGTGGGCGATCCGGCCCCGGTTAAAGTCAAGCCGCAAGGCAAACCCAAGACCGACGCGCCGGTGGCCACCGGCTATATCCCTTCGCCCACCGTGCAACCGGCCAAAATGCGGCCCCGCCACTGGGGGCTGGTGCTGGTATTCATGCTCTTGGTTATCGTGCCGACCGGGCTTTATGGCTGGTACATGTACGCCTTTGCCGCTGACCAGTACGAAAGCGACGTGGGCTTTGGCAGCCGCACCGAAGGCACCACCTCGCCGTTTGCCTTTCTGGGCGCACTGGGCGGGCTGGCCGGATCGACCTCGCCGGGCGACATGGATATCCTGAACCAGTTCATCGTCAGCCAGGAACTGGTCACCCGCATCGACAAGAAACTTGACCTGCGGGCCCTGTTCTCCAAACCCAAGAATGACCCGCTGATGGCGTTGGCGGCGGACAGCAGCATCGAAGATCTGGTCAAATACTGGCAAAGCATGGTGATCCCCAGCTTTGATACGACATCGCAGCTGATGAGCCTCAAGGTCTACGCCTTTGACCCGAAGGACGCCCAGATGATCGCGCAGGCGGTGCTGGACGAATCCACCTCGATCATCAACGAACTGTCGGTCACGGCGCAAGACGATGCAACGCGGTATGGCAAAGCCTCGCTGGACAAATCGCAGGCCGACATGATTTCGAGCCAGAACGCTCTGACGACGTTCCGCATCACGAACCATATCGTTGATCCTACCGTCTCGATGGCGGGCGATACCGCGGTGTTCACATCGCTGGTGCAACAACTCGCTACGGCCGAGATTGATCTGGATTTGCTGACGGGCACCGTGCCCGACAGCGACCCGCGGATTGGCCAGATGAACCGCCGCATCACCGTCATTCAGAACCGACTGGTGGAAGAACAGGCCAAGGTCGGCGGCCTGTCGGACCCGAACGGGGCAGGCTATGCCAAGCTGGTGGCCGACTATGCCAGCCTGCAGCTGTTGGCTGATTTCGCCTCCAAGACCTATCTGACAGCCCTTGCCACCTATGAGCAGGCGGTCACCGCTGCGCAACAAAAGACCCAGTATCTGGCCACCTATGTTTCGCCCACCCTGGCCGAAACCTCGCAATCGCCGAATCGTCCGTTGCGGATTTTGCTGATGGCGCTGGCGGGCTTTCTCGCGTGGTCGGCGGTGACCATGATCTACTACGCGCTGCGCGACCGTCGCTGAGGGCCATGCCGCGCCATGATAGAGATTGAAAATCTGACCAAAGCCTATTGGTATCGCGGCCAACCGAAATACATCGCGAAAGATGTCAGCGCGGTGATCCCGGATGGTGCGCGCGTGGCACTGATGGGGCGCAACGGGGCGGGCAAATCGACCATGCTCAGCATGATTGCCGGCAGCCTCAACCCCGACCGGGGCCGGATCAGGGTGACCGGCACGCTGTCTTGGCCGATCGGTCTGACCGGCTGCATTCAGGCCGAACTGACCGGCGCGCAGAACGTCAAGTTCATCGCGCGGGTCTATGGCGTCGATACCGATGAACTGCTGGATTTCGTCGCTGACTTTGCCGAACTGGGCATGAACTTTTATGAACCGGTCCGGACCTATTCCTCGGGCATGCGCGGGCGGCTCAACTTCGGCATGTCGATGGGTATCCATTTTGACACCTACCTGATTGACGAGGTGCATGCGACCGGCGACGCCGCCTTCAAAGGCAAGAGCAAAAAGGTATTTGACGACCGCATGTCCCAGTCAGGCTTGATCATGGTGTCACACTCCGATGGGTTGATGAAGTCGATGTGCCAATCCGGCGCGGTGCTGGAAAAAGGCGCGATCACCTTTTTCGACGACGTGAAAGAGGCGCTGGAGGTGCACAACCGCAACCTCAAGGGCGACGGGGTGGATGATCTGGCGGAAGAATTGCTGGAATAGGCTGACCATTTTCCAAACACACCCGCCGCTGGACCTCCCCGTCCCGGCGAAGTCTCGCCCATAGGACTCGACAAGCCGCTGACGCTGCGGCAGTACCTGTGGCGCAATATCGGACGGGGTAACACGATGCATGTACTGGTCACCGGTGGCGCGGGCTATATCGGGTCGCATGCCTGCAAGGCGCTGAAGCTGGCCGGGTTCATTCCGGTGGCGTTTGACAACCTGACCACCGGCTGGCAGCAGGCGGTGAAATTCGGGCCGCTGGTGCAGGGCGACCTGATGGACCGAGCCTCCATTGACGCGGCCTTTGTGCAGTACCAGCCAGTTGCCGTCATGCACTTTGCCGCTTTGTCGCTGGTCGGCGAGTCGATGACCAATCCCGGCAAATACTGGCGCACCAACGTCAACGGCTCGCTCAATCTGATTGAGGCGACGCTGGCCGCCGGGGTGAAAAACTTCGTGTTCTCCTCGACTTGTGCTACCTACGGCGACCTTGACGGCGTGGCACTGGACGAAGACACTGCGCAGACCCCGATCAATGCCTATGGCGGATCCAAGTGCGCCATCGAGATGATGCTGCGCGATTTTCAGAACAGCGATGGGTTGAACGCGGTGATCTTCCGCTATTTCAACGTGGCCGGGGCCGATCCGCACGGCGAGGTGGGCGAACAGCACATCCCCGAAACCCACCTGATCCCGCTGATGCTCGATGCCATCGACGGCAAACGCCCGGCGCTGACCGTGTTCGGCTCCGACTACAGCACGCCCGACGGCACCTGCATCCGCGATTACGTGCATGTCTCCGATCTGGTCGATGCCCATGTTTTGGGCCTGCGCTGGCTCATAGACGGTAAGGCCAGCCGGATCTTCTGCCTGGGTTCCGGCCGCGGCTTTTCGGTGCGCGAGGTGATCGAGGCGAGCCGCGCCGTCACCAACCGCGAGGTGCCGGTCATCCAGGGCACCCGGCGGCCCGGTGATGCGACAATGCTGGTGTCAGGCTCCCACCGTGCGGTCAGCGAACTGGGCTGGACGCCGAACCGGTCCACCCTGGACCAGATGATCGGCGATGCTTTGGTGTGGAGCCGCAAGCAACCGTTCGCAAAGTAGCGCAAGGCGGTGCTGTGAAACCCTGCGCATCCTGCGTCGGTTGATGCCGCGCAATCGACTGTGCGGTCGTTCACGCCGAATCACCGCAAGGCAACGATGCCCGGCACCTGAACCGCGCCCCGCCCTCAAATCGCCCGAAAGTCGCGCGCCTGGGTGGCTATCCGCGCCGGGTCCAACACAGCTGGCAGATCGGCTACCAGCAGGGCAGGGCCGGTGCCGGCCTGCACCAAAGCCGCACCGTAAGGGTCGGCCACCAGCGACAGCCCGACATAAGTCAGATCGCCCTCCACCCCGCAGTAATTCGCATAGGCAATCGTCAGCCCATAATTGGCCGCCATCGCAGGCACGGTCGCTTGGGCGACATGGGTGAACGGGGCCATATTCGCGGTCGGGCACAGGATCACTTCGACCCCCTCGGCCGCCAGGGCGGCAATATGCGGGGCGAATTCAATGTCATAGCAGATCAGCAGCGCGGCCTTCTTGCCCGCCAGACTAAAGGTCGCATAGGCCTCGCCCGGCGAAAACAACGCCTTCTCGCGCGCGCCATAGAGCTGGACCTTGCGGTAATGCGCCAGTTCCGCGCCATTGGCACCGAACGCCACGGCAGAGTTGAACAGCTGCCCGCCGTCCCGCTCGGCATAGCCTACCACCACCCCGCAGCCCGCCGCCGCAGCCATCCCCGACAGCCGCTGATGCCAGACCCCACCGCGCACCTGCGCCAGAAGGGCCAGATTGTCCTGATTATAGCCCGGCAGATAGACCTCCGGTGCCACCAGCACCTTTGCCCCCATCGCGGCGGCCGCCCGCAGCGCCTGACCCAGCGCGGCAAAGGCCAGCGCCACATCGCCCTTTGGCGACGCGCCCTGCCAGACGGCAATGCGGTAGGTCTGATCCATAGGACTACCAAACCAGACCCCGACTGTGCATGCAAGCACAGGCTGGTTTCGATGCCGTCCTATTGAAACACCGGCGCCAAGGGTGCATTTGTGATACAACAGGAAAGGGTTTGCACGCATGTCCCCCCCGATATCCAAGGCCACATCCAGCACCACATCCACGGCCTCGGCCCCGGTTGAGATCGACCACATCGCCCTGACCGTCCATGACCTTGCGGCCATGACCGCCTATTACGAGGGCCTGCTCGGTCTGCACCGCCTGTCGAGTGACGGCAGCACCATCCGCCTGGGTGCCGGCAACGATGTGCTTCTGGAACTGCGCGGTGACAAAACCGCGCGCCGCCATTCCCGGCAAGAGGCTGGCCTGTTTCACACCGCCTTCCTGATGCCGCACCGTGCCGCACTTGGGGCTTGGCTGATCCATGCCGCCGATCAGAAACAACCGCTGGATGGTGCCTCCGACCATCTGGTCAGTGAGGCGATCTATCTGTCTGACCCCGAAGGCAACGGGATCGAGGTTTACGCCGACCGGCCCCGCCTTGGCTGGTACAACCCGGACGGCAGCTTGAGGATGGGCACCGAAGCGCTGGACCTGAACGCGGTCGCCCACGCGGCAAAAGCGCCGTTTGCGGGCGCGCCCCAAGGTCTGGTGATCGGCCATGTCCACCTGCAAGTCGGCAACCTGGCTGAGGCGCTGCGGTTTTACCACGGTGTGATCGGGATGCCGGTGACCACGCAAATGCCGACCGCCGCCTTCTATGGCGCGGGGGGCTATCATCACCACCTCGCCACCAATGTCTGGAACAGCCGCAATGCAAAAGCCCGCAGTTTTCCGGCCACCGGCCTGGCAGAGTTGACCCTGCGCGCGGATGCCCCGGATTATGCCGCGATTGTTGAGCGCGGCGGGTCCGACCGGCTGTCCGACCCCTGGGGCACGCCGGTCACTGTGGTCCGGAAAGCCTAAAGCGGCTTGCGTTTGATAAGAATCAAACAACCGCTTTACATCTTTGTTTTTCCGCGCATTTTTTCCGAAAACCGTGTCACACTTTTCGGAATGCGCTTTAACATGATCACAAGGGGTCTTGGGTTTGGCTGGCGCGGCTGCACCGGCGCAGGTCTTGCCAGCCATGCCGCCGACAGCAAACCGCAAATGTCCGGTTGCCCGCGCTGACCCGATGCCACAGGCTAAGCCAAACCTGACCCCACCCAAACCCGACCCCGACCCAAACCTGCCGCGCCCTGACCGGAGCCCCGATGACCGAAGCCTTCATCTGCGACTATATCCGCACGCCGATCGGTCGCTTCGGCGGCAGCCTTGCGATGGTCCGCACCGATGACCTCGCGGCCCACCCGCTCCGCGCCCTGCTGGCGCGCAACCCCCATGTCGACTGGGCCGCCGTGGACGATGTGATCCTCGGTTGCGCCAATCAGGCGGGGGAGGATAACCGCAACGTCGCCCGTATGGCGGCCCTGCTGGCGGGGCTGCCCATCAGCGTTCCGGGCTGCACGGTCAACCGGCTCTGCGGTTCGGGGATGGACGCGGTGCTGGTGGCATGCCGTCAGATTATCGCGGGCGAGGCTGACCTGATCCTTGCCGGTGGCGTGGAAAGCATGTCGCGCGCCCCGTTTGTCATGGCCAAAGCTGAAGCGGCGTTTTCCCGCCAGGCCGTGATCCACGACACCACCATCGGCTGGCGCTTCATCAACCCGGCCTTGCAGGCGAAGTACGGCACCGAACCGATGCCCGAAACCGCCGAAAACGTCGCGCAGGATTACACGATCAGCCGCGCGGATCAGGATGCCTTCGCCTACCGCTCCCAAACCAAAGCCGCTGCCGCCCAAGCCAGCGGTCGCTTGGCCCGCGAGATCACTTCCGTCACCATCCCGCACCGCAAGGGCGACCCGATCATCGTCACCCAAGACGAACCGCCGCGCGCCACAACGATGCAGGCTTTGGCCAAACTCGCCCCGCCGTTCCGCATCGGTGGCACCGTCACCGCTGGCAACGCAAGTGGCATCAACGACGGCGCCGCCGCCCTGATCATCGCCAGCGCCGCCGCCGCCGTCAAACATGGCCTGACGCCCATCGCCCGCATTTTGGGCGGTGCTACCGCAGGTGTGGCCCCCCGGATCATGGGGCTAGGCCCGGTTCCCGCAGCCCAACGCCTGATGGCCCGCCTCAACCTCCGCCAGGCCGATTTCGCCGTGATCGAGATCAACGAAGCGTTTGCCGCCCAAGCCCTCGCCAGCCTGCGCCTGCTGGGCATCGCCGACGACGACCCAAGGGTCAACCGCAACGGCGGTGCCATCGCTCTGGGCCACCCGCTCGGCATGTCCGGCGCCCGGATCACAGGCACCGCAGCCCTTGACCTCAGCCCGGGCCAACGCGGCCTGTGTGCGATGTGCATCGGGGTCGGCCAAGGCATTGCCATCGCTCTGGAACGCGTCTAACCCCTTGGCAGAATGGGAAATCTGCCCATCTTGCTACCCCTTGCCCACCACCCAATCCAAGACCCGGGTCGGCAAAATCCGGCGTCCGATCCCCGCGATATGGGTCGGCCAGGTCACATAATACCGCGCCTTGGGCCGCTTGGCCTCAACCGCATGCACCAGCGCTTTGGTCACCGCATTCGGGGGCCGTTGAAACCGGTCCGCCACGCCTGAGGTGTCATAGAGCCGCGCCCGAAACCTCGGGTAATCCTTGACCCGTGCCGAATGTTCCCAATCAATCCACCGCTCAAAATGCGCCTGCGCGTTCTGCCGGATCCGGGTGCCAATCGGCCCCGGCTCGATCAGCACCACGTCGATCCCGGTCCCCCGCAGCTCCAGCCGCAAAACGTCGCTCAGGCCTTCCATGGCGAACTTGGTCGCGACATAGGCCCCGCGCCATTCCGCGCCCACAATCCCCAAAACCGAAGAGCAGTTGACGATCCGCCCAAAACCCTGCGCCCGCATCATCGGAAGGAACCGGCGGGTCAGATCGTGCACGCCGAACAGATTGACCTCGAAGATCGCCCGCAAAGCCGCGCGCGGCAGATCCTCCAGCAGTCCGGGGCTGGCAAAGGCTCCGTTGTTGAACAAAGCATCCAGCCGCCCTGCGCGATGGGTGACTTCCAACACCGCCGCCGCAAGACTGGCTTCGTCGGCATAATCCAGGTGAAAGCTTTCGAAGCCCTCACCGATAAGCCTCTGACAATCCTCAATCTTCCGGCAAGTTGCAAACACCCGCCAGCCCCGCGCCTTCAATCCGACGGCGGCGTCATAGCCGATGCCCGACGAGCATCCGGTGATCAGGATCGTGCGTTCCATGGCCTGCCCTTGTTGCCCAAAGCAGGCTTAACAGACCCATCCGCCCCGCCAATGACAATCGGGGCCAATGAGAATCGGGCCCACAGAAACCGGCCCCATGAAAACCGGCCCCATGAAAACCGGGCCCATGAAAACCGGGCCCATGAAAACCGGGCCAACGCCATTCAGTCTAACGCCGATCGGCTGAAGCCAAACTGGCCCATCAACACCGGCCAACCCCTATCGGTCTACCGCATACCGGGTCCAGCGCTATTTGCGCAGCAGCCGAGACGCCACCCAGCCGGTCTCGCCATCGCCCTGCACGCTGATCCGGGTCCAGCCGGGGGCAGAGGTTTGGTCGACCGCCAGAACCTCATCGCCGGCCACCAGCTTGCCTGCGATCGGAAAGGTTGTGCTGGGTCCGGTGCGCACATTGGCCCCGACCGGCGCATGCATCAGCGTGCCGGTCGGCATGGCATCCTGCGCAATCTTGCCCGCCAGATCGGCGGGTGTCGCCACCGCTTCGGTCACACCCATTGCGACCTGTGGCTGCGCCGGAGCTGGCAGCACAGGCTCCACGACTGGCTTCACGACCGGCTTCACGACCGGTTGGGCCGGAATGAACACCGCCCGCGCGGGCACTTTGGGGGCT
>JAYTQA010000044.1:0-2003 GCA_043746955.1 bacterium
CACCTGCATGCCAAACCCGTAGTGGCAGCGGTGGGCGATCGCCTTGCCGATGCGGCCCATGCCGATGATGCCGACGGTGCGCCCGTTGACATGCATGCCCAACATCTGGGTCGGGTGCCAGCCGGTCCAGCGCCCCGCGCGCAGCAGGCGTTCGCCCTCGCCGGCGCGGCGGGCCGTCATCAGGATCAGGGTCAGGGCAATGTCGGCGGTGGCGTCGGTCACGGCGCCGGGGGTGTTGGTCACCGCGACACCAGCCGCACGGGCAGCGGTCACGTCGATATGGTTGTAGCCGACGCCGAAGTTCGCCAGCAGTCTGGCGCGGGGCTTTGCCACATCGGCAAAGACATCGGCGCGGAAGAGGTCTCCCAGCGTCGGCAGAATGGCGTCGTAGTCGCGCAGGGCGGCGCGCAGCGCGTCAGGTGGCAGGGGGGTCTGTGCATCGCGGCAGGTCACGTCAAACCGGGTCCGGGCGCGGACGACCACAGTCCCGGGCAGGCAGCGGGTGATGAGCAAGCGTTGCATCAGAAGAGTTTACCTCCCAAGGGGACATCCTGGCCGGGACTGATCAGCACGACCTCACCCTCGGCATCCGGCAGGCCGAGGATCAGGACTTCGGACAGCACCTTGCCAATCTGCCGGGGTGGGAAATTCACCACGGCGAGGACCTGGCGACCGATCAGGCTTTCGGGTGTGTAATGGACGGTGATCTGGGCGGAGGAGCGCTTCTCGCCCAGATCGGGGCCGAAATCGACCCAGAGCTTGTAGGCGGGTTTGCGCGCCTCGGGGAAAGGTTCGGCGCGGGTGATGCGGCCGACGCGTATATCGACCTTGGCAAAACCGTCATAGGTGATTTCCGGGGTGATCATTTGCCCAGTTCCCGGCCCCGTTCGGCTGCGGCATGCACGGCGCTTACCATCAGAGGGGCCAGGCCAGTTTCAGCGTCCATCAGATGCGCGAGGGCTGCGGCGGTGGTGCCGCCCGGAGAGGTCACGTTGATGCGCAATTGTGCTGCGGTTTCGGGCGAGCGCCAGGCCAATTCCCCCGCCCCGCATACCGTCGCGCGGGCGAGTTTCATCTCAACCTCGGGCGACAGACCCTCGGCGACGCCGGCGACGGCCATCGCCTCGATCAGGTGAAACACGTAGGCCGGGCCAGAGCCGCTGACCGCAGTCACCGCGTCGATCTGGTGTTCGCCGTCAAGGTCGACCACCTCGCCCACCGCCTGCATCAGGGCGCGGGCCACGGCCAGGCCGGATTGCCCCTCGGCATTGCCGCACAGGCCTGTGATGCCGCGACCGACCATGGCGGGGGTGTTGGGCATGGTGCGCACGATGGGGGTGCGTGTTCCCAAAGCCGCCTCGAACGTGGCGATGGAGGTTCCGGCGGCGATCGAGATGAACAGCGTCTTGCCGTTGCCGAGGGCTTGCAAGGCGGGCAACGCGGCGCCCATCATCTGGGGTTTCACGGCCAGCAGCGCCACGGCGGGGCTTGGCGGCACGCCTTGGTTCAAGTGAACGCCAGAGGCTTTCAGCCAGTCAGAAGGGTCAGGTTCGATCACCCAGACCGAAGCGGGGGGCACTCCGGCGGCGAGCCAGCCCGTCAGCAGCGCCGTGCCCATCTTGCCGCAGCCTAAAAGAACCAACCCCTCACGGGCCACCAGGTCGAGCATCTTCGCCTCCGATCATTTCGGGGGAAGGCTAAAGCGGTTTGCGAAAAGTGGAAACCGGTTTTCAGGAAAAATCGCGAAATACCAAGGCTTCAGGCGCGGCCGTAAGCCTGGGCAATGGCGACTTTGAGCGCGGATTGCGGCGTGTGATCGGACCAGGCCACCAGCTGGAACGCCGGATAGAAGCGTTCACAGGCCATCACGGCGGCAGAGATCAGGTGATCGATCTGTTCGGAGGCCGCGATCTGGCCTCCGGTCAGCGCCAGACCATAGCGCCAGACCATCAGCTTCTGTTCGGCCCAATAGGTGAAGGCGCCGGTCCAGACCATGTCATTGC
>JAYTQA010000045.1:0-1998 GCA_043746955.1 bacterium
GTCGATATCCAGCATCACGGGCACCCGCGGCAGGCTTTTCACGAACTTCACCTCCGGCTGGCCGTTCTCCTGCAACATCACCGCCGCACTGACCAGCGCGGTCAGGTCCGTCTCGCGCCGCTCCGGTTCGGGCATCCGGGCGAACTGGCTGAATTCGTCGACGATCCGCCGCAAATCGTTGGTCTGACGCACGATGACATTGGTCAGTTGCTCCAACTCGTCCGGGTCAGCAACCTGGCCGCGGTATTTGCGCTTGATGCGTTCGGCGGACAACTGGATTGGGGTCAGCGGGTTCTTGATCTCATGCGCGATGCGCCGGGCCACGTCGCCCCAGGCCGCCATCCGCTGGGCGGACCCAAGGTCGGTCACATCGTCAAACGCCACCACGGTGCCTTCAAGCCCGCCTTCCTCGGTGCGCCGTTCGGTCATCCGCACCAGCAGGCTTTCCGACTTGGCGCGGCGGATCAGGCGGATTTCCTCTTGCACCATTGTAGGAGTGCCGTCGCGCAAGCGCTGGAACAACATCGAGAATTCCGGAACGAGACCAGCCAGGTCGCTGCCGATCAGATCCGGTTCCGGCAGATCCAGCAGCCGGATCCCCGCCCGGTTCACAAAGTCGATGCGCCCCGCAGCATCAAGCCCGATCACTCCGGCTGTCACATTGGACAAGACCGAGTCAAACAACCGCCGCCGTCCTTCGGTCTGGGCGTGGGCGTCCACCAAAGCCTCGCGCTGGCCTTTCAATTGCCGCGTCATCCGGTTGAACAGCCGCCCCAGCATGGCGATTTCATCGTCGCCATCCTCTTCAAACACCTGCACATCCAGATCGCCGCCGCCGACCCTTTGCGCGGCAGAGGCCAGCCGCCCCACCGGACGCGACAGCCTTTCCGCGAACCACAACCCCGCCCAGATCGCGGCGAGAATCAGGATTACCGCAAAACCCAGATAGATCAGACCGAAGTTGAACAGGATGCGCCCGCGTTCCGATTCCAGCTGCTGATACAGCGCCACGGTCTGCTGGGTTTCATCCAGCAGACCCAGAATCGAGCCATCCACGGTGCGCGTCACATACAAAAGCCGGTCCGGGATGTTGGGCAGCTTCACCAGTGCGCGGAATTCGTTGCTCGGCCAATCCTCGATCAGCACCACCTCGCCGGTCTCGGCCCGCCCGATCTGCTCGGAGGTCGGCGCATCGAAGTTGAACAGATAGCTGTTCTCGCCCCGCGCCTTGATCGCCCCGGCAGAGCCAATCAGATAGACCTCTTTCAGCCCCCGCTGCACCAGACTTTGCCCCTGCACCAGCACCGGGCGCAAATCGCCGTCGTTCAGCAGTTGGGTTTGGCCCAACTGCGCCCGGTTGATGAAATCTGCCAGTGCATTGACGTCTTCGGTCAGGGTGCTGCGCTGCTCACCCTCATAGGCCGGTGCTGCCGACAGCGAGGCGCCCACCACCTCGCGCACCCGGGTAGAGAACCACCCCTCAAGCCCGATGTTCACCGTAAGCACGCCGAACACCGCCACCAGAATCGTCGGCACCAGCGCCACGACGGCAAACACCGTGGTCAGCCGCATGTGCAGGCGCGATCCGGCGCTTTGGCTGCGGCGGTCGGCGATCATCCGCATCACCCGGGCAGTGACCAGCGCCAGCACGATCAGCACATAGACAAGGTCGGCCAGCAGGATCAGCCGCAGCGTCGGCGAGGAGGCCCCCTGACTGAACGGCCCCAGCGCAAGAAACGTGGTGACGGCCAGCACCGGCCCCAGAAACACCAGCGCAAAGGTCATGCCGGTCTGCATCCGACGTTGCCGACGCAGCCGGCTCAACCGGTCCATCCAGGTCTTGTTGCCTCTGGCTGCCGCCACGCCCTGCCGCCTCCAACGGGGCAGAGTCACCCGCCCGCAACATCCGGTGTCTTTCGGGGCACATGGGTCACGGGACACACTGCCTGTTGCGGGTTTACATCAGCTTGCGGCGACGAGTCACGCGGATATCGAGGT
>JAYTQA010000046.1:0-5344 GCA_043746955.1 bacterium
AGGCTTTGGGCGATCTGCACCGCGCCAACCACAAACAGCCGCAGCGGCGGGTTGTGGGCGGCCACAAAGCGGGCGCCCTCGACCGCCGATTTGTCAGAGGCGAGCACTTTGTCGACCGCAGGGTCGCGGCCTTTGGCGATCAGTTGGCGCGAAAAGCTGGCAAGATCGGTCACCAGCGCCACTGGCCTTAGCGCCGCGCGGGCGGCAACCAGCCCCTCCAGCAGCGCCGTGGCCAGTGCGGTTGGTGCAGCACCGACCGGCTCCAGCAGCAGCGTGACCTTACCACCACAGGCCAGACCCACGGCGAAGGCCGCTTCATCGGACACACCGTAGCTAAGGAGGCGCGCCTGACCACCGGCCATCGCTTCGGCCACCACGGCCGCTTCCACACAGCCGCCCGAGACCGAGCCCATCATCGCTCCCGCGCCGTCCACCACCATCTGCGCGCCGGGCGAGCGCGGCGCAGAGCCCCAGGTTTCCACCACCGTCGCCAGATAAACTCTGCGCCCCGCGCGCAGCCAGGCGAGGGCGATTTCGGGGATCGTGTCAGGCGGCAGACTGGCAGGGGACAGGCAGGCGGGGGGCAGGCTGGCGGTAGGGTGGCTGACGGAGGGCAGGATAGCGGGGGGCTGGCTAGAGTCGGTCATGGATTGGCACTCCTCTGCGCCAAATATGGGACGATTGGCGGCAAAAGGAAACGCCGCCCGGAGGCGGGACCGGGGCTGGCTTTGGGTCATATGTGGGGTGCCACCTGGCAGGCGGTCGGTGGGCGATCTCATCCGATTTGCGATGGACGATAGCGGGCACAGGGGCTAGCCGCCAACCGTCACGCGAACCGCTGAAAAAAAGGCAACGCCGCCGGGGGGAGGCCCGGCGGCGTCAGGCTTTGGACCATCAGATGGGGTCGGGCATGTGCCCTGAGCATCTGACGGCCAAGCCATGCGTCATGTCAGTTTATGGTCTGGTCCAGCAGATCGGTGATGATGCGCACATCGACTCGACGGTTGGCGGGTTCGGCGCCAAGGGTATTCACGGCAAGGTCAGATTCGCCGTAGCCCTGTACCACCAGATTTTCCGCAGGAACCTGGAAATTCTCGATCAGCGCCTTGGCAACCGATTCGGCGCGCTGATCCGACAGAGTCAGGTTGTCGGCAGCGGAGCCCACGGCATCGGTATGGCCGCCGATCAGGAAGACCGCGCTGGGATTCCTGGCAATCATCTGGGTGATGAATTGGCCTAGTGAGTTCAGCAGTTGCGCCTCGGTCGGGTCAATCGCCGCAGAACCGGTGGCGAAGGTGATCTGGTTCACGTGGATCACCGGGGCAAGGTAGCGCACCTGCGGTATCGTGCGGATCTGAAGCAGCGAGAACTTCTGCCCCAGGGCCGCCGCATTGGCCGAAGCCAAAGTCGCCTGCGCCGCCGCGTCGTCGCCGTCAAGATAGATGATATTCAGCTGCGGTTGCGGGCGGGGCAGATGGGCGATGATGATCACCGGTTCCGGGCGCAGGTCGTCGAACAGCACGAACGGGCGGTCGTCAAGGTGATAGATCACGCGCCGCAACACACGGCCCGAGGCATCGCGCACGGTGACGGTCTTGGTGCCGTTGGCCCGGATGATGACCGTGCGGCTGGAACCGTCGCGGTACGTCTCGCGGGTCAGGCGGACACCCGGTTCGCGCAACAGGGCGTCGTCGTCTTTGTAGACGTAGTACGATCCGTTGGGCTGGCGCACAACGACCCGGTCGCCGGTGTTTTGCACGACCTGACGGTTGCCGTCGATAATGGCCCCGATGACCAAGGCACCCAAAGCGACAAGGCCAACTTTCTCAAGATCGGACAGGCCGGTCTTTTTGCCCGGAGCAACCACGACCGGTGCCGCGCCGAAGTTTTGCGAGGAGGTGCGAATGCTGTCGGCGGTCACCGTCTCGGTCGTGACCACAGCGTCTTTGGGGGCGGGATCGTCGGCCTTCGGTGCCTTCAGGCCTTTGCCTTTGCTTTTGGCTCCAGCTTCCACCGCGACGACCACAGGGGCCGCAGCGGCTGTCGCGCCTGCAGGCGGTGCCACCAGCACGGCGTTGAGCGTTTCCACCGCTTTTTGATCGGGCACAGGGGCTGCAACCGGCTTCAGGTTCGGGTCGTTGGCGGCCGCGGCAGCCGCAGCCGCCTGGGCCTTTTGGGCGGCAGCGATGTTGGCGGCGTCCAGTGCTGCCTGATCGGCCGCGGCCTTGGCAGCCGCAGCTTTGGCGGCGGCGATTTGTTTCGGAGTTTGCTGGGGTACTGCATTTGGGTCGGTCGCGGGCGGCGGAGGTGTCGGCAGCCCCGCCAGTTTCTTTTCAGCATTGGCTTTGCAATTGCCGGGCTTGATTGCCACGACGCACTGGGCACCCTGCGGGCACGCGGTCGCCTTGGTCGGCAGACAGAACACTTCGGTGCCGTTGACGGTGACCGATTTCAACCCATCCGGGTTCGCAGGTGCAGGTGCAGGTGCAGGTGCAGGGGTCGGCGTGGTGGTGGCCGGCTGAGTCGCCGCAGCCTTGTCCGCCGCAGCCTTGTCCGCCGCAGCTTTATCGGCAGCGGCTTGGTCAGTCGCAGCCTTGCTCGCCGCAGCTTTATCGGCAGCAGCTCTATCGGCAGCGGCTTTATCGGCAGCAGCTTGGTCAGTCGCAGCCTTGCCCGCCGCAGCCTTGTCGGCTGTAGCTTTGTCAGTCGCAGATTGTGCAACAGCGGCCTTATCGGCGGCCGCGTTGTCAGCGGCAGCCTTGGCGGCAGCAGCTTGGTCAGCAGCAGTCTTGGCCGCAGCAGCTTTGTCAGCCGCAGCTTTGTCAGCCGCACCTTTGTCGGCAGCGGCTTTGTCAGCCGCACCTTTGTCGGCAGCGGCTTTGGCGGCGGCGGCTTGGTCAGCAGCGGCTTGGTCAGCAGCGGCTTTGTCAGCCGTAGCTTTGTCAGCCGCAGCTTTGGCGGCGGCGGCTTGGTCGGTAGCGGCTTTGGCGGCGGCGGCTTGGTCGGCGGCGGCCTTGGCGGCGGCGGCTTGGTCAGCAGCGGCTTTCTCGGCGGCGGCTTGCTCTGCGGCGGCTTTCTTGGCGGCTTTCTTGCCGGCGGCGGCTTGTTCGGCGGCAACTTTGTCGGCGGCTTGTTTATCCGCCGCAGCTTGGGTGGCGGCGGCCTGAGCGGCAGCGGCCTTATCGGCTGCAGCCTTGTCGGTGGCAGCCTGAGCAGCAGCCTTGTCCGCAGCGGCCTTGTCAGCGGCGGCCTGCGCGGCGGCGGCCTGCGCGGCGGCGGCCTGCGCGGCAGCAGCCTGACCGGCTGCGGCTTTGTCGGCTGCGGCTTTGTCGGCTGCGACCTGATCGGTTGCAGGGGCGGGGGCGGTGGTGCCAGCGGCGGCTGCGGCTGCATCAGCGGCTTTCTTGGCGACTTCCTTCTCGGCATTGGCCTGGCAATTCTCAGCCTTCTTGGCCACCACGCACATGTCGCCTGCCGGGCAAACCGCGGCTTTGTTGGGCAGGCAGAACACCGCCTGATCGCCCACCATCACCTTTTGCAGATCCTGCGCCTGGGCAGCAAAGGGCGGCACTATGTAAAGCGCCAGTGACAGGATCGTCGTCGTGTTGATCAATCGTTTCATGCACACACCTTCTGAAGGGAAGTCCTGGTCCGCAGGGAAGTCTTGGGCCGCAGGGCAGTCTTGGACCGCAGGGCAGTCTTGGGCCGCAGGGAAGTCTAGGGCCGCAGGGCCGACGGTCCCGTGGGCTTTTGATTCTGGCCCAAGCCCTATTTGACCGAAGCCTAAACCCATCTGACAAAGTTCTGCCCTGATATGCGATAGCGTGGCTTGGTGAGGCCATGACGACGCGCCCCGCCAGCGGTTGGGCGCCCGCTTGACCCTTAAGGCCTAGGCTGGGTTAGGCGGATTGCGGCGCAACCGGGCCTGCGCGCCACAGATCTTGGGTGCGCAGGATGTTTTGGCCGTGCACCGCCTCATAGGGCGCAAAGTAGCGCAGGGTGCCTGCGGCAAGGTCGGCGGCAATCACTTTGGCCAAAGGGTGCGCCGCCCGGGCCGGGTCGGCCTGCAAGCCTTGCAGCCAGCGGATATAGCGCTGGGTGGCGGACAAGATCTCTGCCGAATAGCCACCGGCAGCGATAATTTCAGCAGCACCATGGTTCGGCAGCACGTAAGACGGCGCGAGGCCGCTGAGCCGCGCAAGGTCGGCCAGATGCACGGCAAAGTCGGCAGGCTCGCCGACATAGGTCACGCAGTCTTCGACCGTATCCCCGGCCAGCAGCACGCCTGCCTCCGGCAGCCACACCACGGTGGCATCGTCGGAATGAATGTTCGCCTCGATCAACACGACGCGCCTTGTGCCGATCATCAGCTCCATCTGGCCCGAGAAACTAACCCCCGGCAGGATCAACGGGCAGATCGCGGGCGGGCCGTGGTCGGTGCCAGCCTCGATCCCAACTTTGCGGTCCGACAGATGGGCGAGGGTCTTGGCATTGGCTACGATCGCGCAACCGGCAAAAGCCGCCGTCCCCGCCACATGGTCCAGATGCCAATGCGACAAAACGACGGTGATCTTTGTGATGCCGCGCAGGGTGAGGGCGGCCTTGATCGCCTCGGCATGGGCGACCGACACATGGGTATCATAGACCAGAGCCTGATCGCCGCTGAGCACGGCATAAGATGCTATGCCCAAGGAGATCGCCCCGTCATCGACCCAGTTGGCCTGCGGCATGAAGCGCTGACCGGGAATGCGGCCATCGTAAAACGCAAGGATACCGGGGTGGGGTTCAAAGATGCGCAGGTGCTCCATCGCGGCAGGGTGGCGGGGAAGCCGGGGTGGGTCAAGCGGTTTTGGGGGCCAGCGGTTTTGGGGTTAGCGGATGTGGGGTTAGCTTTTTGCCCGACCTGACAGCTTGCCCAATTTAACAGTTCGCCCGACCTGACGACCGCCCGCCCCGGCGGTTGGTCCGACCTGACGACCGCCCGCCCCGGCGGTTGGCCCGACCTGACGGCCGCCCGACCTGACGGTTGGCCCGACCTGACGGCCGCCCGACCTGACGGTTGACCCGCTCTGGCGGTTGGCCCGATCTGACGACCGCCTGCTCTCACGGTTGGCCCGCTCTGACAGTTTGCCATCGCGCTGCCAGCCTGCTACCCCATGCGCCATGCGCGCAACTCTGGTGCTTACCGTCAAGAACGAGGCGGCCTTCCTGTTGGAGTGGTTGGCCCATCATCGTACCTGCGGCTTCACCGATGTGCTGGCGTTTTCCAACGACTGTACCGATGGCACCGATCTCATGCTCGACCGGCTGGCGGCGATGGGCGGGTTGACCCATATCCGCAACG
>JAYTQA010000047.1:0-5344 GCA_043746955.1 bacterium
CGTCGGCATTCATCATTGGGAGGAAAAAGCCCCTTGGCCTTCGAACGTCAAGTGGCCTAAATGAGCACTTGGGGCGGCACGAATACGCGACAAGACCAATCCTTCAGCGCGACATTATCGAGCATCGTGTCCGCCAGAAGCCGCTTCAGCTTGGAGTTTTCTTCCGCCAAGGCCTTCAGACGCTTGGCCTCGCTGACATCCATGCCGCCAAACCTGGCCTTCCATTGGTAAACCGTCGCATCGCTGACGCCATACTTGCGGCACAGATAGGCCACGGAAACGCCGGTCTCATGCGCCTTCAGAAAGCCGATGATCTGCTCTTCGGTGAATCGCGAGTGCTTCATCTCTGGTCCTTTCGGTTGGGCCAGAGCCTATCTCAAACTGGATTAAATCCAGGGGGCAACGTCACCACCACCGGTGTCGCCAAGACGGTGAACCTCGGCACCGGCGGCGCATCCGGATCGAACACCGTTGTCAACATCGGGTCCGCCACCGCAGGCGCGGGTGGCACCACTGTGGTGAACACGCCGACGGTCACGTTCGCCAATGCGGTGACGGCGGTCGGGATGCCACAGGCCAACGTCACGGCCCAGCTGCTCGGCCTCGGCGGGGCGACAGCGGATGCCACCAACCGCCTGTCAGTGAACACCCCTGCCGTTCTCTTGAACAATTCCGGCACCGGGATCGAGGTGACGGTCAACAAGGCTGCCGCCGCCAGCGATGCCGCCTTCGCCTTCAAGACCGGGTTCTCGGCCCGGGCGCTGATCGGCTTGCTGGGCAGCGACGATTTCAGCGTCAAGGTCAGCCCGGATGGTTCGACCTGGAACACCGGCCTGACCATAGATCGCGCGACAGGACGCCCCACCTTGCCGCAGGGTGCTGTTCTGGGCGGACTGGCTGCTGATCCTTCCGGTCGCGCCGATGGCTGGATCTGGTTCAACACCACCGTGCAGCGCCTAAGAGCGCGGGCCGCCGGGGTGGATTTCAACCTGGGGCCGCTGACCGGCACCGGGCTGCTGGCCGTGGCCGACAACGCGCTGGAGGCATCAACTGTCATTGCAGCGCCCGGTGTTGCGCCGACATCCATCATCACCGTCTCGCTGGCCCCCTCGCTCGATGCCGACGAGAACAACCCGGAACTTCTCGATCTCCTCACCCTCTGGGCCGAGGCGGGAACCGACCAGATCACCCTCAACGCCACCTTTTCCGACCCGACTTCGGGTGCGGTCAAAATCAACTGGAGTGCAAACTGATGGCCAAACTGTCCCGTGACCTGACTTCCGGCACCCTGCATCCGCGTGAGAGCATCACCGGTTCAGGTGCCCTTGGTGCCTTGAACGCCGAGATCGTGATCAACGCCGATGGCGCTTCGACCGTCGCCCTCGACCTGCGCGGCACCTTCAGCATGACGGTCGAAGTCGCGGGCTCGGTCGATGGCACCAACTGGACCCTGCTGGCGGTGCGATCCATGACGGGCGGGTCATACGTGGCTGCAGTCGCAGGCACCGCGGCGGGCGCGTGGGTGGCCGCCTGTGCCGGGTTTGCCAAAATCCGCGCGCGGGTCACGGCCTATACCTCGGGGGCGGCAACCGCGACGCTGCTGGCGGCGACCGGCCTTCTCGACGATCGTCTGCAGGGTGAGGTGTCCTCCAACGCGGCCACGATCACCGCCGCTCTCAGCACGGCGGCGACCCTGACCCTGACCGCCCCGGGTGTTGGCTTGCGCCACTACATTACCGGCCTGCGCATCGAGCGTCATGCGGCAGCGCTCCTAGCGGCGGGCACAACGCCGGTCGTGATCACGACAACCAACCTGCCCGGCGCGCTGGCGTTTTCCGTCCCGATGGAGGCGGCGGCACAAGGCAGCGTCTATGAAAAAGTGATGGAGCCAGCGCGCGCGATCATGGCTTCGGCGCAGAACAGCGCCACCACCATCGTCGCTCCCCTGACCACCAGCGTGATCTGGCGGCTTAGCGCGACGTTCTATGTGGCGCCGTAACACCGGCGCTGCTCACCTGTCTTGAACCTTTGAAAGCCCAATCATGACCGAACCACCGACCTTTCTTGAAGGCGTAGCCCAAGCCTTCCGCGATCACGGCCTGACCGCCGCGATTACCGCGTTGATGGGGGGAATCCTTGCCATCGCGGCCGCCGTGACGCGGAAAGCCTTCACCAACGAGGCCGTGCTGGAACGCCTGGAACACGAACTGGCCGCCGAGCGCGATCGCTTCGACAAGCAGCGCGCCGAAGACCGCAAGGCCGACGCCGACCGGCGGGAGCGCATTGAGACCGACATCCGCGCCATGCGGGATCTGATGTTTGAGGCCTTCCAGCGCAGCCGGGCCGACTGATCCCAAACCACACCTTCCAAATCCACCTCAGCCCGCCCACACGGCGGGTTGTTTGTTGCCCGCAGCGGGCAGAAGGAGTCATCCCATGACCACAGGTTCAACCGTAGCCATCCGCCTGATCCAGAGCGGACTGGACAGGCTTGGCCACGCCCCCGGCGCCATCGATGGCCAATGGGGCGTGCGCACCGCCCGCGCCCTGAAGCAGCTGATCGCCGCCAACGGCCGCGCGGCTTCCGTCGCGCCACCCGGTCCCTTGCCGTGGATAACAGAAGCCAAGTCGGCGCTGGGCCGCAATGAAGCCCGCGACCGGTCCTGACTGATGGATTGGCTGAAGCGCGACGGCCGCAGCTTGGGCGACCCGGGCAAGAACCCCTGGTGCGGCGATTTCGTGGAAACCAGCATCCGCATGGGCTTGCCCGATGAACCGCTGCTCGGCGCGCTGGGAGCCAATCCCTATTGGGCACGGAACTGGCTGCTGTTCGGCCAAGCGGTGCAGCCGGTCCCCGGCGCGGTGCTGATCTTTGAACGCGGATCAGGCGGCCATGTCGGCTTCGCAGTCGGACAGGACGACACGACCTTCTTCGTCCTCGGCGGCAACCAGTCAGACGCCGTCACCATCGCCCGTATCGCCAAATCCCGCCTGCTCGGCGCGCGCTGGCCCGCGACCTACCCGCCCCGCAGCCAACGCCTGCCAACAATGAAGCCGGGCGAATTCCTCGCCACCACCTTTGAGTCCTGAACTGGAGAACACCATGCTGAAACCGGCAATCCTGGCCCTCATCCGCCAAATCCTGACCGTCGCGGGCACCGCTCTCGTCGCCAAGGGCCTTGTCCAGGCCTCCGATGTCGAGCCGCTGATAGGAGAGCCCTTCTGACCATCGGGTCGGCGGTCTGGTCGGTCGCCGACAAACGGGGCCGATGAGACTGAGGCCGAATGGAAACAGCCAGCGCGGGTGATGCAACTGGTCCCGCGCTTCTTTCTTGCCGGTGACGGGCAAAAAGCAGTTTCGCGTTGCCAACTTCTCCAAGTTCTTCCGAAAGAACGTCGGGCACGCTCCGGCCGAATTCCGTGCGGTTTACCGCCGTGCTGACAAATGAGGCCGGCCAAGGTTCAGGCGACGTGCCATCCCGTCGTGCCAACCTCGATAGAGGACTTTGCCCGTATCTACGAGGATGCAGTTCACCTGCAACTGATCACAGGCGGCCGCCAAGGGTGCCAATCACCAGGCCAACCGCTTCGACGGGCTTGACAGAATCTTCCAGCTGCACTTAAGATTTAATTAGACTGATCGGTCTAATCCTGAACAACCAAATGGGAGAGATAAGATGCGAGTCTCGAAGGAAGACGTGGACGTCAAGATGCAAATCCCCGGTGCCGTCATTCGTCAACACAAGGATTTTGGCGACGCGACGGGCTTGGGCAAGATAAGTGGTGAATATTTCACCCTTTCTGCGGGTGTAGATACGACCCCGTTGTTTCAGGGGCTGGAGGGAAACCTGTGTCAAAGCCCGCACTGGGGCTTCGTTCTCAAGGGGCAACTCACCACAACCGACGCAGCAGGCATGAAAGAAACCGTAAACACCAATGATCTGTTCTATTGGCCGCCGGGGCATAACGTAAAGGTTGACGCGGACGCCGAGATCGTCATGTTCAGCCCGCAGCATGAACACAGCCACGTCATCAACCACATGATCCAGATGACCAAGGGCTGAGCCCACCGCCGGACGACTGACAAAGCGCCGGCCCGAACTGCGGAAGTGCCGATGAATACAAAATTGAGGCCTGTAGCCGAGAGCGCAGCAGTGATGCATGCGACCAAGCAACGCCTGATCGGCGCGGGCCTCCCCTTGCTGTTGAAGCATGGATACAATGATTTGGGGATTCAAGCCCTATTGGCAGAGACCGGGATTCCCAAAGGCTCCTTTTACCATCATTTCCAGGACAAGGAAGACTTCGCACTGCAGGTTGTCGATACCTACATGGCGCTGGTTCACCAAGGGCTCGATGCTTGTCTAGGAGACACAACGAAGCCCGCGCTCCTGCGGATCCGCACCTTTTTCGAGATGACGCAGCAATCATATCAGGTAGATGGCTACATGGGTTGCCTTCTTGGTGGCCTCGGCCAAGAGCTGTCGGGTGTCAGCGAGGTGTTTCGGCAGAAGATCGAAGCGTGCTTTTCCGCAATTGCCCAACGGGTGGCTGGTTGCCTGGAAGAAGCGCGGCAACTTGGCCAAGTCGCCGCAGATACCAATGTGTGGCAGATGGCCGACCTGCTGGTCAATTGCTGGGAGGGGGCTGCCCTGCGGAGCCGCCTGCGGCGGAACCCGACCTCGCTTGACGAGATGCTCAACTTCTACTTCGGCGCAGTGGCCAGTGGTTGATCGCTGAATGCGTGATGTCGAACGCATTTTCTTCCGAATGGCCAATCTGAGCGCGGTCGGCAGCCCGCTACGCAGTGCGCGTGGGACCCTAAACTGTTCCTCGCGCGGCAACTTCGGGTGGAGGAAAGCGGACGCCCTCAGCCGGGGGGAGCAGGTCACGCCAGCACCAGGAAAGCGGACCTTGGTGCCAAGGATGGCCACCGCACCAGTGCCGCAGGCAGCATCTTGCCCTTTCCCACCGTCACAAATCCCCGGGTGGCGAGGTACATGTGGTCGACATTTCCCTCCCATTCTTCGATATCGGCGGTAAATGCCTCAACGCCATCGCTGACGCGGGCCCAGTAGCCTTCGACACCCAAGGCCCGCCCATAGCACCGGCAGCCGAAATCCTGCGGGGGGTGCCCACCTTCCGGTAGGTCATCCCAACGGAAGATTTTGCCATCGCGCTCGGCATGCGCCCCTCGGACACGTGCATCATGTTGCGTGTTCCAAACATAGAACTCGATCTTCATGGCTGCCTGTTGGGCTTAGAGCATGTCGCTTTTCTTACGATTCAGGATTCCCATGAGGGCTGATCTGTGGTTCCGTTCTCTTGACCAGATGTAGGGGGA
>JAYTQA010000048.1:0-5339 GCA_043746955.1 bacterium
CCGGTGATGAAGGGCGTGTCGCGCCAGCAGTCGCCGCACAAGCCGAAGTCGCTGGTGACGCGCGCGCCGCAGGTCAGGCATTGCGGCGGGTAGATCAGGTGCAGCAAGCCTTGCAATCCCATCCGTCTCTCCTATGGTCCGCGCCATGCAGACCCCGCCCGTTTTGACCGACCGCAGCACGTTGTTGCTCCACCGCCAGCGCGCCACCGCCCTGTTCTTGCAGGAAGCGGCGGTAGCCGAAGTGCAGGATCGCCTGGCCGAGGTTAACAGAACCTTTACAAGCCCGCTGGTCGTGACAGGTTTTCCGCTATTGTGGCCGGATAGGCTCACGATTGCTGATGACGAGGTGTTGGCGGCGGCTATCGGGAAGCACGATCTGGTGATCCACGCGCTGGCGCTGCATTGGGCGAATGACCCGGTTGGCCAGTTGGTGCAATGCCGCCGCGCTTTGCAACCCGACGGCTGGTTTATCGGGCTGCTGTTCGGCGGTCAGACGCTGCACGAACTGCGCGCCTGTCTGGCGCAGGCCGAGGCGGAGGTGACCGGCGGCCTGTCACCCCGCATCTTGCCGATGGGTGAGGTGCGCGATCTGGGGGCATTGCTGCAACGCGCAGGCTTTGCCTTGCCGGTGGCCGATACGTTCACGACCAAGGTGCTTTACCGCGATGCATTCCATCTGATGCACGACCTGCGGGCGATGGGGGAGGCTAACGCCTTGGCCGAACGGCTGCGCCAACCCACGCGACGCGGGGTTTTCAGCCGCGCGGCAGCATTGTACCAGCAGACCTATGCCGCAACGGATGGGCGGATTCCCGCCACGTTCGAGATGATTGTGCTGACCGGATGGGCGCCGCATGACAGCCAGCCAAAGCCGTTGCGGCCCGGCTCGGCGCGGACGCGCCTTTCAGACGCACTGGCAGTACCGGAACTGAAACTGCCGCGCGAACCGGGGCTTTGACCCGCGGCGGTTTGCCACTATCTCTGCCCGATACGTCAAGGAGCCGCCTATGTTCGACATCAATCCTGCAACCGGCCGCCTCGCCTTTGCGCCGGCTGACCATCCCGCCGTCAAACCGGCAAGGGTCGGGGTCCTTCTGGCCAATCTCGGCACGCCGGACGGCTATGATTACTGGTCGATGCGCCGCTACCTGAACGAATTCCTGTCGGACAAGCGCGTGGTCGACATGCCCAACTGGAAATGGCAGCCTATCCTGCAAGGCATCATCCTGACCGTGCGGCCTTCAAGGTCTGGTGCGAATTACAAGTCGATCTGGAACCACGAGGCCAACGAGAGCCCGTTGCTGACGATCACCAAGCAGCAGACCGCCGCGATCCGTGCCAGCCTTGCGGCGCTTTATGGCGACAGGGTGGTGGTCGACTACTGTATGCGCTACGGCAATCCGTCGACCGCGTCCAAGGTCAAGGCGATGGTTGAGGCGGGGTGTGAGAAGATCCTGTTCTTCCCGCTCTACCCGCAATACGCCGGGGCTACCACTGCCACCGCCAATGAGGCGTTCTTCAAAGCATTAGCATCCGAAAAGCGCCGGCCCGCCGCCCGCACCGTGGCCGAGTATTTTGAACATCCTCTTTATATTCAAGCACTTGCCCAATCGGTAACTGAGGCTTACGCCAAACTGGACCAGAAGCCCGACGTGCTGGTGACCAGCTATCACGGCATGCCGCAACGCTATTTGATCGAGGGTGACCCCTATCATTGCCAGTGCATGAAAACCACGCGGCTGTTGCGCGAGGCTCTGGGATGGGAGCGGGGGTCGATCGACGTGAGCTTTCAGTCAATCTTTGGCCGGGAAGAATGGCTCAAACCCTATACGGTGCAACATGTCGCCAAACTGGCCAGGGCGGGCAAAAGGCGGATCGCGGTGATGGCCCCGGCATTTTCCGCCGATTGCATCGAAACGCTGGAGGAAGTGCAGGTCGAGATTTGCGAGGCATTCATGCAGGCGGGCGGTGAAAGCTTTACCTATATCCCCTGCCTGAATGACCAGCCCGCCCATGTGGCGGCCCTGACGGCGGTGATCCGCGACAATCTGGGCGGCTGGATCGGCGCAGCGTGATGCGCAGACGTGGACTGCGGTTTTCCGCGCCAATCACCCGACCACGGATGAGGCGGCCAAAATGAAAAGGACGGCAGAAACCTGCCGTCCTGATGCAATCTGTTGATGCCCGACTTGGGTGTCAGGCTCCGTTATGTGGCTCAGTGGGACGAAGCGGCAGCGGCCAGAACCAGCAGCAGCAGCAGCGGAACAACGATGCCGCCAGCCGACGAGGAGTTCTGCTTGACAACTGCGACAACCGGTGCAGGTTCGACCACCGGTTGGGCCATGCCGCCGGCGAAAGCGGTGGATGCGGCCAGCGTAAGCGCGGCGGCGAGAGTGAATTTTTTCATGTTAGTCTCCGTTTTGTTTCATCTAGCCGCTTGGACCCGCCGATCAAAGAGGGCGCGACAGAATTGTTGCTCGTAGCAGGATAAAAGCATTTTGGCGGCTTAATTGCAACCGCCCCACGCCGCCTTTGCCCAACTGTTGCCGGATTACCCACGAAAACCAAACGAAAAAGACGGTGGGCAGCCCACCGTCTTTTCCATGAAACCCGCAAAGGTTTCGATATCAGATCAGTGGGACGAAGCAGCCGCCGCCAGAACCAGCAACAGCAGCAACGGAACCACCAGGCCACCAGCGGAAGACGAGGTGGTGGCGGCTTTCACAACCACCGGTGGGGTGATGACAGGAACCTTAACGCCGCCGGCGAAAGCGGTAGAAGCAGCCAACGACAGAGCCGCAGCGAGAGCGATTTTCTTCATGGTGATCTCCAGTTATTGCACCCAGCCGAAATTTTGCGGAGGCGGCGGGCGCGCCCAAGACTATTCCTCGTAAGGCCGTAAAAAGCAGGTCAAACCATCCTTTGCAACAGGCAGCGGGCCGGTTTTGCCTGACTCGGGTGCAGAAGCGTCAAATAAGCAACACCTTGCGGCCCGATTGCCGGAGCGCCACTTTTTCGCCATGGATTTCGGGCACGCGCCCGTGGGGTTCACCCGCCATTGGGATGGATCGGGCCCGTGACGCGCAGGGGGATTCGCGGGACTAAATCAGCTTGACCTGCGTGCCCACCTTGGCCAGATCGAACAGTTCGAGGATCTGTTCGTTGTAAAGTCCGATGCAGCCGTTCGACGACCGCCGTCCGATCTTGCGCGTGTCATGGGTGCCGTGAATGCGGTACGACGGCCAGCCCAGATACAACGCCCGCACGCCCAGCGGGTTTTCGGGCGAACCCCCCTCCACGAAAGGTGGCCAATCGGGGTTACGCTCCAACTCGCCTTTGGTGGCAACCCAGCGGGGATTGACCACTTTTTGAATAACCGTCGTATCACCGCGCTTGGTCAACTGTTCGGTCAGGGGGACCGAGGTCGGGTAAAGCTTGTAGATCGACTGATCCTCCGACCAGAAGTGCAACGCGCGCGACGTCACGTCGACCAGAATGGCACCGTTCTTGGTGTTGGCGAAGTAATTCTGCCAATCCAGCAATCGAAAGCTGGAGATGTTGGCGCGCGGGTTGGCTTCGGTCGTCGGGGTTTCGAATTCGGTGGAGTTGGCAAAGTCTGCGGCGCGCGCGGGGAGCACCGCCGCACCAAGACCTGCCGCTGCGGCACCCAGAAACAGACGGCGGCCCAGCTTGGGTTGGCTTTCGTCAGACATGATCTGATCTCCTTGGTTTTCTCAGCGCTTCTCGATTGCGTTGGTCTTACAGCGATGTGCGGACAGTCGCAATTCACAGCCAAGTCAATCGGCCACGGCTTGCCATGGGTTTTGCTTGGCCCCAACTTGCGCTAAAGGGATGCTTGATGATGCCAGAGGCCCGATCAGGGTCCGATACGGGTGACGAACATGGAACGACGCTCTGCGCTATTTCTGGCCGCTGCTGCGGCTCTTGCAGCCTGCGCACGCCCTGTACCCACGCCGCTTGGCACCGACGGCAAGCCGTTGCCGCAGGTCTACCATATCAAACCTGGTGACGAATCAGCGATTTCGTTCCGGATGCTGGATGCGGTGAATGCCTTGCGCCAAAGCAAGGGTGCCGCACAGCTGGACTTCAACGCCGAACTGATCGCCGCCTGCGCTGCGCATTCACGCGATATGGCAGTGCAAAACCGGCCCTGGCATTTCGGCTCGGACGGGTCTTCCCCCTTGGTGCGGGCGCAACGGGTCGGCTATGCGGGCAAGCTGCTGGGAGAGCTAATCTCAGAAACCTATCAAACCGAACTGGTGACTTTGTCCGACTGGATGGATCAGGCTGACACCCGCGATGTGGTGCTTGACCCCCGCGCCACCGAAATGGGCTTTTCCTGGTTTCAGGAGCCGTCCGGCAAGCTCTGGTGGACGCTGCTTTTGGGCACCGCCAAGGTCGCCTGAGCGGGCATTGAAGGCATGCCGGGGGCCAGTGCGCCTGCTAAGTCACGTAACGGGAAAAACCGCTACTTCATGTCACGGGAAGAGATTGATCTGGGTGCCGGGGTTCACCATGGCATAAATCTCTTCCATCGCCTTGTCGCTGACCGCAATGCAACCCACCGTCCAGTCGCCCTTGACCCTGGTCCAGCCGGGCTGACCGTGGATGAAAATGTTGTCACCCGGCTGTTTACCCTCACCTTTGGCAAACGCCACATCGGCATCATTGGGGTAGGATATGCCCAGAGACAAATGATAGGTCGAATTCGGGTTGCGGTGGCTGATGAGGTAGGCGCCTTCCGGCGTTTTCCCATCGCCTTCAAACTGCTTTTTGCCCACCGGAGTGCCGCCCAGTTCGATATCGTAGCTGCGCAGAAGCGTGCCTTCGTGCAAAAGGTACATCTTGCGGTCGGCCTTGTGGACCTCGATCAGGGTGACCGAAGGACCGTTGTAGCTGCGGAACTTGGAATGTCCGCAGGCGGTCAGCCCAAAAAGCATCAGGGTCAAAAGGATGGCCTTGAAAAAAGCGCTCATGTGGTGCCTGCTCCGCCCAACGTGCCCCGGTGTTTTTCTGGCCGGGCCTTTTTTTGTGGCTTTAGCCCAAAGTCGTTGGTCTGGCCAGCGTCTATAACGTGAACCGGGCTGCGATTTCCACATGCGGCGACCAGCGGAATTGGTCGACCGGCTGCACCCAATCCAGCTTGTAGCCCCCGGCGATCAGGATCTTGGCGTCGCGGGCGAAAGTGGCGGGATTGCAGGAAACGGCGGCAATCACCGGCACTTTGGACTTCGCCAGAGTATGACTTTGCGCCTCGGCACCGGCCCGGGGTGGGTCGATCACGACGGCCTCAACGCCTTTGAACTCGTCAGGTTCCA
>JAYTQA010000049.1:0-13964 GCA_043746955.1 bacterium
TCTGCAATATTTGACATCTTTGACGTGAAATACGCCTAGCCAATGAAATAGGTGCACCATCTAGGTCAAATATGGAATATGTATTCTATTGCCACGCACCGACTCGCTGGCAAAAGACTGCGCCCCGATGTTGCTGGAAGAAACGGAGCCGAAGCCATGGACGATCTGAAATTCGGAACGCGGAACAAGCGCGGCGATTACGCGCCCAACGCCGCCCTGGAGGGCGCGCCGATCCTGATCTGGCCGCCGCGACCGATGAAACTCTTGCGGTGGTTGCCGCAGTACTTCCTGCCTTGGAACGCGGTATTCTTTGGCGTTGCACTGGTGATAATAACATGGCTGACCCCGTCAAAACAAGCAATGCAGACGCTGGACTGGCACTGGATCGGCTTCATCTGGGCGCGTAACTCGCTGTTTGTCTTTGTGATTTATGGACTGCTGGAGTTGCGGCTTTACATTCGCCGTCGGCAGGGCAACCGCTTCAAGTTCAATGGGCAGTTTCCGGCAGACAAGCCGTCTGACGTGTTCCTGTTCAAAAGCCAGAACATCGACAACGTTATCCGCAGTTTTGGAACGGGTGTTCCAATTTGGACCGCATATGAAGTCGGGATGCTGTATGCTTGGGCGCACGGTTGGGGGCCTTGGGCGACGTTTGGCGACCATCCTTATGCCCTCATTGCCCTTGGCCTGTTTATCCCGATGATCCACGAGGCGCATTTCTACTGCATCCACCGGCTGATCCACATGCCATTGCTGTACAAATGGGTCCATTCGGTCCACCATAATTCGGTCAACCCAAGCCCATGGTCCAGCCTGTCGATGCACCCGGTGGAGCATTTGCTCTACTGGTCAGACATCCTGATCCACTTGGTGCTGCCCTCTCATCCTTTGTTGGTCCTTTACCACCTGCAAGTCACCGGTACCGGGGCGGTGGTTGGCCATGTCGGGTTTGACAAGATCGAAGTCGGGCCCGACAGCGGCTTCGCCAGCCACGCTTATACCCATTACTTGCACCACAAGTATTTTGACGTGAATTACGCCGATGGGATGATGCCCTTCGACCGTTGGTTTGGCAGCTGGCACGACGGCACCAAACAGGGCGAGGCACTGATGAACGAACGCTTCGAACGCAAAAAGGCCCGGATGAACGCGGTCAAGTAAAACGGCATGCCGGGCGGGGGAGGAGCCTGCGTCCGGGCGGCCATTCAAGAATTCAAAGCAACTTTGAATCCGCCGCAGGGCGGCAAATGGGAGAAGACAACAATGAAAACCAAACACCTGATGAAGGCGGCCTTACTGGCCTCGGCCATGGCCTTTGGCGCGAATGCCGCCATGGCGGATGGCGTCACGATTGCCGTGATCGGCGGCAAGGCAGATGACCCCTTCTTTGCGAAGGTCAAGAAAGGCATCGACGACGGCGCTTTGGTGGTTGCAGCCCACGGCGGCAAGGTCACCTACCTGATGTTGCAGAACTATGACAACATCGGCGGCGACGCTGCAAACCTAGTGCGCACCGCGATTTCCCAGAAAGTCAACGTCATCGCGGTTCCGAATTGGGTTCCGGCCTCGCAAGACGAAGCAATCAAGGCGGCGCAGGCGGCTGGCATTCAGGTGCTGCTGTACAACTCGGGCGGTGGCGACAAGGCCAAAGAGCTTGGGGCCATCAACTACATCGGCAACGAGGAATATCCCGCTGGTCTGGCTGCGGGCTCCTATTTCGGCACCCATAAAGCCACGAAGGTGATCTGCGTCAACACGGTTCCCGGCGCGCAAAACCTTGAGGATCGTTGCAAGGGGGTTGCCGATGGTATCAAGAAAGAGGGTGGCGCATCAAACCAACTGCCGCTGCCGGCCTCGGCCTTTGGTGATCCGACAGCCGTTGCCGAAGCAATCAAGGCCACCTTGCTGAAAGACACCACGATCACCGGGGTTGTCACCATTTCGGCGGGTGATGCCAACTCTGCCGCGACCGGGATTGAACAGGCCGGATTGACCGGCAAGGTTCTGCTCGCGTCGTTCGACATGGATGGCACCGGGCTGGACCGCATCAAGGCTGGCACTCAGTTGTTCGCAATTGACCAACAGCCCTGGCTGCAAGGCTTCCTCGCCGTAACCATGGCAGACGCCAAGGTGAATTACGGGCTGGCGCTGGCGACGGCACCGGTGCTGACCGGGCCGGGCATCGTAGATGCCTCCAACATTGACGCCACGCTGGCCGGTGCCGGCGCAGGTTATCGGTAAGCACACCAGTTCTTCCCCCTTGGGTGTCGCAAAGGTGACCCCAAGGGCCGGACCTGCAAAGTGGGTCACCCTCACATCCATGAATCGAGATTGAAAATGACCAGCAAGCTTCTTCGGATTGCGCTGACCTCGGCCGTCTTGGCCATCAGCGCTACGACCGTCATGGCACAGGGTGCCAAAATCTTCGTGATCGGCGGCAAGGCGGATGACCCGTTCTGGTCCATCGTCAAGCGCGGGGCAGAGGATGCGGGCAAGCTTGCCGTCGCACAGGGCGGTTCGGTCACTTGGCTTGGCCCGCAGAATTATGACAACCTTGGCCCGGATGCCGCCAACCTGATCCGCAACGCGATCAGCCAGGGCGCCACAGCCATCGTCGGCCCCGATTGGGTGCCCGAAGCGATGGACGAGGCATTTAAAGCGGTGGTTGACGCAAAAATCCCGCTCATCATCTACAACGCTGGCGGTCTTGCTGCCGCTGACCGCCTGACCGCCATGAACTACATCGGCAGCGATGATTACCTCGCGGGGGTAGCAGCAGGGGAATACTTTGGCACCCATGGCCAACTTAAACTGGTCTGCGTCAACACCCTGCCCGGTGCTGCCAACCTTGAGGCTGAATGCAAGGGCCTGGCAGATGGTGTGGCCAAGCACGGCGGTACTGGCAAGCAACTGCCGTTGCCGTCGACCAGCTTTGGCGATGCGACGGCGGTCACTCAGGCGGTCGCCTCGTATCTGCAACAGAATGCGGATGTGACCGGCGTCTACACCATCGGCAACATGGACGCCAACTCCGCCTCTGCGGCGATCGCACAGGCGGGAGTCGGGGCCAAGGTCAAGCTGGGCGGGCTGAACATGGACCAGACGATTCTGGACAACATCAAATCCGGCGCGCAACTGTTTGCGATCGACCAGCAACCCTACCTGCAAGGCTATCTCGCGGTGTCACTGCTGAACGCGCATGTCAACTTCGGCCTGAACGTGCCGACCCGCCAGATCCTGACCGGGCCAGGCATCGTAGACGCCTCCAACGTAGAGGCGACCCTCGCGGGCGTCGCGGCTGGCACGCGCTAGGCCAAGACAGGTGTCCGGCCCGCTTGTTTTGGGCCGGACATATCCCTGCGCGGCACCGTGCGGCGCCGTCCTGCAAGTTGATACGGGAACCTCTTCATGACCGAAAACGCCCCACGCCTGTCATTTGGAAGCCTTTTGCGCAGACCGGAGACCGGGTCATTCCTCGGCCTGGTTGCAGTATTTGTCTTTTTCACCATCTTCGGCGGGTCCAACTTCGCTTCTGCCACCGGGGCTGCCAGCTGGCTGAACGTAGCGGCAGCGCTTGGCATCGTGGCCATTCCGATCGGGCTTTTGATGATCGCGGGAGAATTGGATATCTCGATCGGGTCGATGATCCCGGCCGGGTCGATGACCTGCGCGATCATCTCGGGCCATTTTCATCTGCCGATCCTGTTGGGCATCGGGGCGGCATTGGCTTTGGGCGCATGCGTCGGGCTGATCAACGGTATTCTGGTGATCCGAACTGCGGTGCCGTCGTTCATCGTGACGCTGGGCACCCTGTTCGCCGTGGCGGGCCTGACCTTGGGCCTGTCGGTCATCGTCACCGGCACGACCAGCGTTTCCATCAAAGCTGGGCCAGATGCGAAGTTCCTTTTGGGTCAGTTCATTGGCGGCATTTATCAGGTCACGATCTTCTGGTGGCTGGCGGCGGCAATCTTCTGGGGTTTCGTGCTGCACTATTCGCCTTGGGGCAACTGGATCCTCGCGATGGGCGGCGATAAGGTTTCGGCGCGAAACGCCGGCATTCCAACCGAACGGGTGACGATCCTCTTGTTCATCTGCAGCGGGATGAGTGCAGCATTCGTTGGCCTGTCCCAAGCCATCCTCTACAACTCCGCACAGGTCTCAGCCGGGCAGTCCTATATCTTCAATGCCATCATCTCTGTCGTCGTGGGCGGGGTGCTGCTGACCGGGGGGTATGGGTCGGTCTTTGGCATTGTACTGGGCACCCTGACCTTCGCTGTTGTCAGCCAGGGCATCTACTACACCGGCTTTGACGCCAACTGGGCCAGCCTGATCATCGGCGTACTTCTGCTGCTCGCAGTCTTGATGAACAACACATTCCGCAAGATGGCACTGTCCTACACACCCGGGAAATCAAAGGTGCAGAAATGAAGGCGCCGCTTCTTGTCCTTTTGGGCATCAACAAAAGCTTCGGCCCGATCGACGTGCTGCATGACATCAATCTGAAGGTTTATCCTGGCGAGGTTCTGTGCCTTCTGGGCGACAACGGGGCAGGCAAATCCACCCTGATCCGGCTGTTATCGGGCGTATACAAACCCACCTCTGGCACTATCGAGATGGCGGGCAATGCCGTGGCCTTCGCAAGCCCGCGTGACGCCAGCAACGCGGGCATCGCCACCGTCCATCAGTTCGGCGGCACCTTTCCGCTGATGAGCATTGGTCGGTCATTCTTTGTCGGCGAAGAACCTACAAAAGGCTGGGGACCGTTCAAACGCTTTGACCGCAAGACCGCCAATGACATCGCCGTTAAAGCTGTGCGTGACCTTGGCATCACCCGGATCACCGAAGGTGACCGTTTGGTCGGTGGCCTGTCGGGCGGCGAACGTCAGGCTTTGGCGATTGCTCGGGCGGTGCATTTCGGGGCCAGCGTGCTGATCCTCGATGAACCCACTGCTGCTTTGGGCGTCAAAGAAGCCGCCCATGTCCTGCGCATCGTGTTGCAGGCCCGGCAAAAGGGCATCGCGGTGATCTTCATCACGCACAACGTCGTCCATGCCCTGACCGTGGGCGACCACTTCGCCGTGCTGATCAAAGGTGCCAAGGCCGCCGATTTCCGCAAAGGCGAGAAAACCCGCGAGGAGATCACCGACCTGATGGCCGGCGGCGAACAGATGGCGGAGCTGGAGGCGGAGATTGAAAGCTTCATGACCGCTCATGCGGGTCACCCTCCGGTTTCAACGCCCGCCTGACTCATCTCCCAACCGGGCGGGCTCTCCTGGCGCCACCTGGCCGCCCCTGCCCGCGCGTAGTTTCACAACTGGACCCCGGGGCCATCCAGAGCCGGGCCGAAAGACAGTTCGGCCCAGTTGCTCTCAAGCCAGACGCCAGGCCGGACGTGGTCGCCGTGCAGCCTGACTTTTCCGGTGGCAAAGTTCATCATGCCGGTCAGATGTTTTCCGACATGAAAAGGTCGAATCCCAAAAGCCGCTGTCGCGGCGGCAGCTTGCTGCTGACGGTCTCGCTCAAGGCTGCCACCGCTTCTGCGGCCAATCGGTTTACCGGATGCGCGAGAACCACGGATAGCAAGCCGTCCATCAACCCGCTTCGGGTATGATCGGTCAATTCGTGCCCGACGTTGACCAGTCCCGGCGCCTTGCCGCTTGCAGCAATCGCCTCAAGCGCACCAATGATTCCACCGCCAGAAATGTAAAGCCCAACGAGGTTGGGTTCGCGCTTCAATAGCGTCTCAGTCACGTCGCGCGCGATGGTCTTGTCTTCAAAGGTCGAAACCGGCTCCAACAGCGAAAATCCCGGCGCATGTTCGCGGAAGTAGGACCGAAACCCGCTTTCGTTCATGCCTTGACTGCGGTAGCGGTGATTGCCCACCAGAACGCCAACCGGCCCCGGCTGCCTGCAAAGCCGCACGATGGCCCAAGCCGCGGATCGACCGACCTTCCAATTGTCCAGTCCGACATAGCCCGTGCCACAAGCAGCGGTCAGGCCGGAGATCAGGCCGAACGTCGGGATACCTTCTGCGGCCAGCGCCTCGATCGCTTGGGTGATGCGGGGGTGTTCTGCTGTCACCACGGCCAGTGCGTCCACCTGTTCGCCAACCGCCAACATGCGCGCCGAAACCGCCTCTGGCGAAAGATCATCCATGTGTTCGATGACCACGTCCACCGGGGTCAGCATGCCGGACGCCGCCTGACGCAGAGCGCTGGCAATCAGCTTGTAAAACGGGCGGTTGGATTGTTGTAGCAAAAAGCCGATACGCACGGCCGGACGGCTAACCCCCATCCGTTCCTTCAGCAGTTGGGTGGCATAAAACCCATGGGTCTCCGCGGCCAACAGGATTTTCTCGGCCGTCGCTCGCCGCACCGGGTGGCGACCGTTCATCATCCGGTCAATTGTCGAAACCGATACGCCAGCTTTTTCGGCAAGCTCTGCAATGGTGATCCGTCCGGCCATCTTGCCCTCTGCGAGATTCTTTCATTCTTTGGTTTCAAAATTTGACGGTTTTGACGTGAAATGCGTCTAAGGGATGAAATACTCACTCCCATAGTTCTGTCAATAGAATATATGTTCCAGCGTGGGCGCGACTCGAAGGCAGCCTCCAGGGCTGGAAACCGGATGCCAGTCGCAGCCCGACATAGGGGGGTAGACGTGAGCATCAGAATTGCCGTGATTGGCGCAGGCATCATGGGGGCGGATCACGCCCGGATTATTGCACAGGATATGCCGGGCGCGGCGGTTCAGGTGGTTTGCGATGCCTTTGCAGACCGGGCTCGGGCGGTGGCGGACGAAACCGGTGCCGCCGATGTGGCGACCGATCCGGTGGCCGTGATTGCGCGGGCGGATGTGGATGCGGTGATCATCGCGAGCCCGGATTCGACCCATACGCCGTTGTCGCTTGCCTGTATCGCTGCGCGAAAGCCAAGCTTATGTGAAAAGCCGCTGTCACAATCCTCGACCGAATGTCTGTCGGTAATGGCCGCAGAGGCTGCCAGCGGTCGCCGCTGGATTCAGTTGGGTTTTATGCGCCGGTTTGACCAATCCTATGCCGAGATGAAGGCAGCGCTGGCTGACGGTTCGTTGGGCCGTGCCCTGATCATGCACAATTTTCACCGCAACGTCGAAACCCCAGCGGCAGACTTTGTGGCGTCGATGGCGATCACCAATTCTGCCCCGCATGAGTTTGATGTGGTCCGGTATGTGTTGAACACCGATTATACCGCGATATCGGCGTTCCAGCCCAAACGATCTGATACGTTGGTGGCCCCGGTATTCATGGTGCTGGAAACCCGTGACGGTCAGTTGGTGAACATCGAGGTCAACAACAACGCGTCTTACGGCTACGACGTAAGGGCCGAACTGGTCGGCGAAAAGGGTAGCATCGCGATGGCCAACCCGCTGTTCAGCCGCCGCGATTCTGGCCTGGCCCAGACGACCGCTTATGCGACCGACTGGCGCCTGCGCTATGCCGAAGCCTACCGCCGCCAGAACCGCGCCTTCCTGCGCTTTGTCCGCACCGGCGAATTCTCTCCCATCGCCTCGACCGCCTGGGACGGTTATGCCGCAGCCATCGTCGCTGAAGCTGGCGTCCGCGCCCTGACCGAGGCTCGCAAAGTGCCGGTCGAGATGATCGCCCAACCCGCTTTTTACGCAAAGGCACCGCAATGAAACTCGGTTTCGTAACTGACAGCCTTGGTGGCCGCAATTTCACCGAGATGCTCGACGCCGCAGTGGCCCTTGGCGTGCAGGGGGTGGAAGTGAACACTGGCGGCTGGTCGACAGCACCGCATTTTGACCTGACAGCGATGAAAGAGGCCGGTGCGCGCAAGACGTTTCAGCGGGCCTTTGCCGACCGGGGGCTGGAGGTGATAGCCCTCAACGCCAATGGCAACCCGCTGCATCCGACCGACCCCGCGCAATCCGCCTGCCTGAAGGACACCATCCGCATCGCAGGCGACTTGGGCATCAAGACAGTTTGCACCATGTCCGGACTGCCCGCCGGTGCGCCGGGTGACAAGATGCCGAATTGGGTAGTCAATGCATGGCCGCCGGAAACCCAAACCATGTTGAGGCATCAGTGGGGAAACGTGGCCATTCCCTACTGGCACGACATGGCGGCTTTTGCGCAATCCTGCGGCGTCGAACGCATAGCACTGGAACTTCATGCCAATCAACTGGTGTTCAACGTCCCAAGCCTGCTGCGTCTGCGCGAGGCTGTTGGCCCGATTATCGGCGCAAACCTTGATCCGTCGCACCTGTTCTGGATGGGCGCTGACCCCCTTGTCGCAGCCGGGGCGCTTGGCAAGGCCATCTACCATGTCCACGCCAAGGACACGTTCCTGAACACCCCGGTGCAAGCCACCCGCAGCCTGTTGGAAAACGGCTCGCTGACCGACATCCCGTCACGGGCGTGGAGCTACATCACCCTCGGTTTCGGCCACGGCGAAGAATGGTGGCGGTCGTTCTGCTACCACCTTTTGATGGCCGGCTACAATGGCTGGCTTGCCATCGAACACGAAGACGTCCTGTTGAACGCCTATGAAGGCCTCGCTAAGTCCGTGGCTTTGCTGAAAGGCGTTGCACCGAAAGAGCCGGCCGATTTCAAACTTCAGGACATTTGAGGTGGCTAGTCCCCCGTTCCTAACCGGGCGGGGTGGTTCTGTTGCACAAATCGGTTAGAGGTCGCGATTCGCCTTCGGTCGGCCCGCGCCTTTGAGCGCGAACCAAGGGTGCCTCCATGGCTCGAGAGGCGCGTCCTTTCGTCGTCCGGTAGCCTGCGGGCGTCGGTTTGCCCAGCCACCCAGATCAACCGGCTGGATTGGCAGCGGGCATCCGGTCGGATTTGCACAACAGATTCCCTTGAAGATGCGGATGTTGACCAAGGGCATGGCTTGGCCATTTTGTTTTTCAGCGTCCAGTCTTGTGCCCACCGGCCGCAGTGATGACACCGACGATGATCAGGCCAGTCAATACCAGCCGAAGACCGGCGCTTACCCCGAAGGTGTTGAGCATGGTAAGGAGCAATACAAGAAACAGCGATGCCCCCCAGATGCCGGGAACATTGGCCTTGCCGCCGGCGACCGAGGTGCCGCCGATCACAACGACGGCAATCGAGCTCAGCAGATATTCGTTGCCGATATCAACACTGGCGCCCCGGAAGTATCCAGCCAGCAGCGCCCCGTTGATGCCACCCAGCACCCCTGACAGGGCGTAGGTCAACAGGCGCACCCGCTCGACCGAGATGCCCGCCAGCTTGGCCGCGCGGATGTTCTGCCCGATTGCCAGCACCGACCGGCCATAGACCGTGCGCTGCAACGCAACCCACGCGACCATTGCCAATGCCACGCCAAAGACGGCCAGGATCGGAAAGCCCATAATCTGCACATTGGCAAAATCGGCAAAGCCCTGCGGCGGCTTGATCTGCAATCCGCGACCGTAATGGATGTCTGTTGACAGAATAATGAAGCTGGACGACAGCGTGGCAATGATCGGCGGAATCCGCAGCAGGCGGATCAACGCATAATTGGCAAGGCCGATAAAGGCGCCACAGGCGAGTGCCGCCAAAAGGCCCACGGCGATCATGCTGTCATTGCCGTCCATCGTCTTCATCGCCACCGCACTCGCCAGACCGATGTTTGCCGGCAGCGACAGATCGACGTTGCCCGGGCCAAGCGTGATGACGAACATCTGCCCCAAGCCCACGATCACCGTGAACACCGCCAATGACAAAGCCGCCGTGATCATGCCGCCCGCGCCATGGCCGCCAGTGAAGACGATGGCGGCCAACCAGACCAGCACTGCACCGATAAAGGACCATATCCACGGAGTCGCGAGGCGTTTGACGAACCGCTGCATGGTCAGGCCCCTTTCCGGCTTATCAAGGCGCGCGCCGCCAGAACGGTGATCAAGATCACGCCGTTGGCGGCAACCTGCCAATCCGGCGGTATACGCATGAACGTCAGCAGCGGCGAGGCCGCCAGCGCCAGCGTCAACGCCCCGATCACCGCGCCAATCGGCGAAACCCGCCCGCCCACGAACTCTCCTCCGCCCAGAATGACCCCGGCAATCGACAGCAACGTGTAGCCATTGCCAATGTTGGCATCGGCCGAGGTGGTGATGCCAATCAGCGCCAGCCCCGAAATCACTCCGAACGTGCCGGTCAGCGCGAACATGACGATCTTGGTTCTCAAAAGCGACCAACCCGCCCGCCCGATGGCCTGCGGATTGCCGCCCGCGCCACGCAGAACCGTGCCATAGGCGCTGCGCACCAGGCCAAAATGCACGACCAAAGCGATCACAACCGCCGCGATGACCGGGAAAGGCACGAACGGCGTCTTCAGCCCCATGAACGTCTTCAGCCAATACGGCGCCGCTCCGCCCGGCTTGGGCAACAGCAAGATCGCAAGCCCCTGCCAGACAAAGCTCATCCCCAACGTGACGACAATCGAGGGCAGATTGCGCAAGTGGATCAGCGCCCCCAGACCGGCGTAAACCGCGATCGAGGCCAACAGTACTAGTACCCCCACCAAAGGCGCATCGTGCAGCCAGGTCGCGGTAACGCAGCCGACAAAGCCAACGAAGGTGCCGATGGAAAGGTCCAACTCGTTGATGGTGATGACAAACATCTGCGCCACGGTCGCAAGTGCAATCGGGATCGCGAGGTTCAACATCAGGCTGAAGCCGAAATAGCTGATGGCCCGCGGGTTAAGCCAGGCAATCGCGATCAGGATCAGCGTCATGGAAAGCGCTGGCAGCATGGTTCGCAGCAGCCTGCCGATATTGCGGGATTGCCGGGATCTACCTTCTGTCGCTGTCGCCTCGCTCATGGTGCCGCCTCCGCGAAGGAGGAATGGATGATCTTTTCTTCAGTCAACTCGCTGTGGTCCAGTGCGGCCACGATGCGGCCATTGCGGAAGACATAGACTCTGTCGCAATTGTCCAACTCATCGGTCTCGGTTGTGTACCACAGGAAAGTGCGGCCCTGGTGCGCCTCGCTTCGGATCAGATCATAGACGTCCAGCTTGGTGCCGAAATCGACCCCGCGCATCGGGTCATCCATCAGGATGATCTGGGCGTCAGAGGCCAGCGCGCGGGCAAAAAGCGCCTTCTGCTGGTTGCCGCCCGACAGCGAAAGGATATTGTTATCAAGGTCATCGGTGCGAATAGCGATGCGATCGCGCCAGCTTGCGGCCATATCAGCTTCTTGATCGGCGGCAATAAACAGCCCGCGCCGCAGGACTCGCAAAGAACGGACAGAGATGTTCTTGGCAATCGACCAAAGCGGAAAGATGCCATCAGTCTGCCGGTCGCCTGCAACCAAAGCCACGGCACCCGCAACATCCACGACCCTTCCCCGCGTTCCAGCAGCCTCGAAAAGATCCATAAGCAATTTGGTCTGACCGTGCCCGGCCAGTCCCGCCAGCCCGACGATCTCACCCCGCCGCGCATGCAACCCAATAGCGCCGTAAGCGGCGCCAGCCTGTACGGAAACCACGAGCGGTTGCAGGGCGCTTTCGTCACCTGTGGCACGCGCAGTTTTGGCATGCAGTCGCGTACTGCCCATGGCGGTCACAAGGCCGTCACGCGTCAGTAATGCTGCGGCTGCATCGGCGACAATCTTGCCATCGCGCATCACGACGATCCGGTCACTCGTCGCCAGAATTTCACCCAGGATATGCGAGATCAGGATGCAACTGATCCCTGCAGACACCGCACGACGGACATGGACCAGCAGTTGCCGCGCGGTTTCGGCATCCAATGACGAGGTCGGCTCGTCGAGAATGACAAGATGCAGCGGATCATCGGTCACTGTGAAAGCGCGTGCCACTTCGACCATCTGGCGTTGGCCAATCGCCAAGTCCCCGCTGATGTCCTGCGGGCTAATGCCGTGGCCGGGAAAAATCTCATCCAGACTGGCACGGATCAACACGGCGGCTCGCCTCGCCCCACCCCAGCCATTCAGGGCAGCATGGCTGACACGGGTGTTTTCGGCCACGCTGAGATTGGGGCAAAGTGACAGTTCCTGAAACACGCAGCGCACCCCCAATGCCCGGGCCCGCTGGATCGTCCACGAGGTCTGCACGGTAGCGTCTATCGCGATCTGCCCGGTATCCGGCGCGCCGGTCCCGGCCAGAATGTTCATCAAAGTAGACTTGCCGGCCCCGTTATGGCCGACAAGTCCGATGCATTCGCCGGGGTGAACCGTAAAATCCACCCCATCCAGGGCCCGGACGGCGCCAAATGACTTTCGGACGCCGTCCAGTCTGGCAATGCTGCGCGCGCTTTCAGCCATGGCGCAATTCAACCACGGCTGACCGAAGTCGCGGGCATTGCCGTCACTTCATGTTTGCCTTGATAGCGGCCAGCGATTCTTCTTTCGTGTATTCATGGCTGGCGACGCCACCCTTGGCGATATTGGGCAGTTCGGCTTCAAAACCGTCCTGCGCGAAGGCGAGGTATGGCACCAGCAAGTCGTGCGGGATATCCTTCCTGCCGTCTAGCACCTGCTGGGCAACCCAGAACGCCAGCGTCGAGACACCCGGCGCGATCGAGGCTGACCACGTCGCATAGCCATCCTTGGCCTTCTGTTCTTTCCACCATTGCAACTCGTCCTGACGGTTGCCCATGATGATGGTCGGACGCGGCTTGCCAGCGGCAGCAAAGGCCTGTGCTGCACCATATCCGTCGCCGCCTTGGTCTACGATGCCGACGATATCGGCCAGCGACGGCAGAACCGTGGCCACCGCTTTCTGCGCCGTCGTCTGGTCCCAATCGCCGGTGACGGAGTTCACGATCTTGAACTCGGGATGGGCAGCGACACCCGCAAGAATGCCCTGATGGATGGCTTCGTCGATCGAGGTTCCAGCAAGGCCGCGGATTTCCAGCAAGTTGCCGCCCTTGGGCTGGAACTTGGCCATCTGTTCCACTTCCTGCTTGCCCATGTCTTTGAAGTCTACAACCACACGATAGGCGCAGGGTTCGGTGACAATGCCATCGAACGAGACGACGACTATGCCCGCATCGCAAGCCTGCTTGACCGCGCCGTTCAAAGCGTCGGGCGAGCCTGCATTGATGACGATGCCATTATAGCCCTGCAGAATCAGGTTCTGAATCTGCGCGGCCTGCGTCGGTACTTCCTTGTCGGCCGTGGTAAACACGTCCGATGCGGCAACCACTTTGTCAGCCACCGCCTTGGTGCTGACGATGCCATAGCTGTTCAGCATCGCCTGCCGCCACGAGTTGCCAGCGTAGTTGTTTGAGAAGGCGATCTTCATCGAGGACGTATCCGCAAAACTGGCCGTCGATGTGGCAGAAAGCAGCAAAGCAGCGATCACGAGCTTGGTCTTCATTCTTGAATTTCTCCCTTTTTTCCACCAACAGGATTCCGCTTCTATTGGCAGACCGGGTGGCAGAGGCAGCTTCACACTAGCATGTTAGTTAGTCAATCTCTGCCATCGTCGGACTATGACCAGTTTCGCTGATGGCATAGCGGGCGCGTTGCTCATCGTTACCCCACATGGACGTGAAGATGAGAAAGCGACCGGTGACGTCGTAAGCGCGTGGTGTGCATGTTGTGAAACGTCCGCCGTCGAATGATTTGGAACAAATGCGCTGATTTTGGTATGGGGGGCGGGGGCTTAGCGGGGCCCCATCATCGGGGGTCCGTCCTAGTTGGCACTGAGGCGGCCTCGCGTCGGAGCCTTCACTGGTCTGCGACTGAACCGCGCCGGGTTTGCCGGCGGCTCCAACTTCTGAGGAGGCTGGAGCCTCATGAGCAAGCCAACCAACACGTTTTCCGCCCGAAGTGGGTGAACGCGCGGTGCGGTTGGTCCTCGACAATCAGGGCCAAGATGAATTCCGATGGTCGGCGATCCGGTCGATTTCGACCAGGATCGGCTGTGCGCCGCAGACGCTGAACGGGTGGATCAAAAGGCCCGAGGTCGACAGCGGCAAGC
>JAYTQA010000050.1:0-13950 GCA_043746955.1 bacterium
ATGAAGATGGTGCCCGGCATGGTGACCGTACCGCCCAACAATTATCCACCCCGCCTGCACCTGTCACGGGTGCAGGTCACCTTTGCGCATCCGATCCACTTCGGGCTGTTTTATTCGGTGATTTTTTCGCAGGCCTTCGTCGCCTTGCGCAAGCAGGTGTCCAATGCCAAGCGCTATTGGCTGAGTGCGGTGATTGCAGCGACCGGATTTCTGTCTTTGTCGAGCGGCGCGCTGTTGTCGATCCTGCTGCAGTTCGGTTTCATCCTGTGGGCTTTCCTGATCCGGTCGGCCAAATACCGCTGGTGGATCCTGCTCGGCTGCTTTGTCGCGGCCTATATCGTGATTGACCTCTTCTCGAACCGCGGGCCGATCCGGGTTTTTATGAGCTATGCGACGTTTTCCTCGGCCACCGCCTATTATCGGGCGCTGATCTTCGACTGGGGCATGCAGAACGTCTGGGCGAGCCCAATTTTGGGGATCGGGATGAACGACTGGTTTAGGCCGGATTACATGCATATCGCCAGCGTTGACAACTTTTGGCTGCTGACCACGATGCGGTACGGCATTCCCGGCTTCATGCTTCTGGCGATCGGGTTTTTGTGGTCGATCGTGCGGGTCATGCGGTTGGCCCTGACCGATGGCAGCGCGCTTGGCCTAATTCGCCGGGCTTGGGTGTTCACGTTTTTCGGGCTGACCTTCACCCTGACCACGGTGCATATCTGGAGCAACATCTACTCCTTCGTCTTCTTCTTTTTTGGCGCGGGGATGTGGATGATTTCCGGCGCCGCCAAAACCAGTGCGCCGGGCGGCCCAGACCCAGTCGCTGCCAGTGCCAGCCCGGCTGCCGCCCAGAGCCGTGTGGCGGGCAGTCTTGTGGCGGGGGGCCGTGTGGCGGGCAGTCGGGCGGCGGGCACGCCCTATTCCCGCTTTGCGCCCCGGCGGCGGCGCGGCGGCCCTGCGGCGGATGCCGCCGACTGACCCGCCGACTGACCCGCCCCCGGCCCGCCATCTCGCCCAAGCCCGCCATCTCGCCCAAGATTATACAGGATTGCAATGACCCTTTCTCGTCTTGGTGTCGTGATCGTCACCTTCAATTCGGCGGATGTCATTCTGGATTGTCTGGAGAGCTTGCTGGCCTCAGACGAGGTCGCGCTGGATATCGCGGTGGTGGACAATTGTTCGACCGATCGCACCTTGGCTGTGGTGCGGGCCTGGGCCGCCGGTCAAGCGACCCCTGCCGCCGCCGAAGACATCCCGTTTCCGATGGCGGTTGCGCCAAAGCCGCTGTCGTTGACGGGCGGCGACAATCTGGCCAGTCCGCATCATCTGACCCTGATCGAAACCGGGATCAATGCCGGTTATGCCGCTGGCGTCAACCGCGGCCTGGCCCGGCTTGCCGCGCTGCCCGGTCTTGACCGGTACTGGGTTCTGAACCCCGACATCGTGGTACCGGCGCGGACCGCGCAGGCTTTTGCAACCTGTCCGGTCCCGGCGGGCGGGTTTTCTCTGATGGGGTCGCGCGTGCTTTACCTTGACCATCCCGCGATCATCCAGATCGACGGCGGGACGCTGAACCGGCTAACCGGGGTGACCAGCAACATTAACCTGTTTGCCGAACACCGGCTGACCCCGCCGCCCTCGGCCGACGCGATGGATTTCATCACCGGGGCCAGCATGGTGGTGTCGCGCCAGTTCTACCAAAGCGCCGGGCCAATGCCAGAGGAGTATTTCCTGTATTACGAAGAGGTCGACTGGGCGATGCGGCGGGGCGCCCTGCCCTTGCTCTATTGCGGGCAAGCTCTGGTCTATCACCGGACCGGCACGGCGATCGGCTCGCCGACGCTTGGCCGCCCCGCCTCACCGTTTTCGCTGTATTTCAAGCACCGGGCCCGGCGGCGCTTCATGTGGCGCTATCACCCCTACGCCCTGCCGGTGGCTTATGCCTATTCCTTGGCCAAGGCGGCGCAGCTTCTGGTCAAAGGCTATCCGGCCGAGGCGCGCGCCGTGCTGGGGGCCTGCCTTGGCCTGCCACCCTCGCCCGGGATCCGCGCACGTCTGTCGCCCGAGGCGGCACGGCTGGCCTTCCCGCCCAGGTGACGGCCAGCCAAAGCCCGCTTGGCCGCACCCCACCAAAGCAAAAGGCCCGCTGGATCACCGGTGGGCCTTTTGAAACCTCAAAGCCGGGTCGGATCAGACCGCAGCGCCTTTGCGGCGGCGCAGGGCCGCAAGGCCAGCCACAGCGCCCAGCAGCATCAGGCCACCGGCCGGCAACGGCACCGGAGCGGCATCGATATCGGCAGTGATAACCCCATGGGAACGGCCCTTCTTGCCATCGGTCGAACTCAGAACCCAGCCGAAGAAGGTGTTGGCCGGAACCAGGAAGGAGAAGCTGCCACCCTCATGGGCTGGCGCTTTCTTCGGGAACGACAGTGCGGTGAAGACGCTGCCGATGAAGTACCCCAGCGGGTCTTTCGACGCGTTGCGCTTGTCCTTGGTAAAGAAGTTCCAGAAGCCGGTCACGATCAGGCTTTCGGTAGCACCGGTGGTTCCGCCGTAGATCGCGTCCTTGTTCTTTTTGCCGTTGTTGTTGCTGCTCATCGCGAAGCTGATCGAATCGGGGCTTGGGGGCAACGGCGTGAATGTACCGTTGCCGCCACCATCGGTGAAGCTCAGCGTCACCGCCGGCGCCATCACGGCGGAGACTGCGAGGGCGGCGGTGGCCGCAAGAGCCAGCGTCGTGGTTTTGAGCAATGTTTTCAGCACCGACAATATCCTTCTGTACGCGGAACGGCAGACCTGCGGACAGGCCCTTTGCCACAGTAATACCGCTTTGCTGCCGCAAGGTAAAGCTTGGGGTCCGGTTTGCTGGGCGGTTTGCCATGATTTGCGGCCAAACCGGGCAAAATTGCGGCAGATTTCCGCCAAGGCCGGCCCCGGACTGCGGCTCAGACCGGCCCCTGCCGCCATCAGGTGCAAAGTCGCGGGCCATTGTTTCCCACCGGGTCACAGTAACCCGCCCGCGTAACCCGCCCGCCCAGGTCTGGCCGCGAATCGCGGGTCGGTGATCGGGGCGTGCGCCGCGCAGAACCGGCGCGCCGCCGTACCGGTGCTTTGGACCGGTGCTTTAGCCCCAAGGCCGCAGCCTAGACCTGCGGCCGATTTTGGCCCGACCGGCGATGCGCCGCCGAAGCGGGGCCAAAGCCCGCGCGATAAGCCGCGCAGTTTCGGCAGTTTCCACAGCAAGAGCCATAATATGCCATGAAACTGCCCGGCCGCGGCTTTACTCCCGGCTTTACTGCGGACCATGCACTAACTCAGGTAAGTGTCATAGGTTAAGTTTACAGGAAGGTCACAGGCTCTTGATCCAGACAGCCCGCCCAGACTTCGTGGCAGACTCCAAGGCCGCCTCCGAGCCAAATGCCCGCCCAAATGCCCGCCCAGATTCCCGCTCAGATTCCCAGGCAGATAAACGGCCTGACCGCTATCAACAGGCGCTGGGGGCCCTGCGTCCCGGTCTGCTGGCAGCGGCTGGGGTTTCGGCGGTGATCTCGGTCCTGATGCTGACCGGCTCGGTCTATATGCTGCAGGTCTATGACCGGGTGCTGGCCTCGGGCTCGGTGCCCACGCTGTTAGGCCTGTTTGCCATCGTGGTTATACTTTACGCGTTCCTGGGGTTTTACGATTTCCTGCGTGCCCGGATGCTGTCACGCCTTGCCCTGCGCTTGGATGGCATCCTTGGCCCGCAGGCGTTTCAATCGGCTTTGTCGGGTCAAGGCACCGGCCCCGCCAAAGCCCAACCCCTGCGCGAGATCGACGCGTTGCGCGGCTTTCTGTCCGGGCCTGCGATGCCCGGCCTGTTCGATCTGCCTTGGGTGCCTTTGTATCTGGGCGTGCTGTTCATGGTCCACCCGTGGTTGGGTTGGCTGACGATTGCGGGCTCGGCGATTGTCGCGGGCCTGGCGTGGGCAGGCCATCACCTGAGCCAGGGCCTGCTCACCCGCAGCCTGACCGACGATGCCGTGGCCCGCGATTTTGCCGAGCGCAGCCAGCGCAGCGCCGACATGATCACCGCGATGGGGATGCAAGCCTCGGTCAGCACCCGCTGGCGGTCTTTGCATGATGCGGGGCTGGCCGCCGGTCAGCGCGCGGGCAACCCGGGCGAGATGATCGGCGCCACCAGCCGCGCCTTCCGAATGCTGATGCAATCGGCCATCCTGACCCTGGGCGCCTATCTGGTGATCCAGGGCGAGATGTCGGGCGGCATGATCATTGCCTCCTCGATCCTGACCGGTCGGGCTTTGGGTCCGGTGGATCAGGTGATCGGCCAATGGCGCGCGATCGGCAAGGCGTTGGAATCGCACCGCCGTTTGCAGGCTTTTTTTGGCCATGAGCCGCAAAAGCGCTGCGTGATGGCTTTGCCCGAACCCAGCGGCCAGATCAGCGTCAAGGGGCTGGTCAAACTGCTGCCGCTGCGGGCGGGCGAGCCCGCCACAGGAATTACCGCGGCCATCGACCGCCCGCGCCTCTTGGACGGCATCAGCTTTGATCTGGCCCCCGGCGATGCAATGGGGGTGGTCGGTGCTTCCGGCTCCGGAAAATCCACCCTCGCCCGGCTTTTGGCCGGGGCCACCGGTGCGGATGGCGGCGAGATCCGGCTTGACGGGGCCACCCGCGATCAGTGGGAGCCTGCGACCTTGGGCCGCCGTATCGGCTATCTGCCGCAGCGGGTCGATCTTCTGCCCGGCACTTTGCGCGACAATATCGCCCGCTTTGACGCCACACTCACCGATGATGATGTGATGGCGGCCGCCAACCTGACCGGCGTGCACGAGATGATCCTGCGGCTGCCCGATGGTTACGGCACCCGGATCGGCGGTCTGGGCGAGGCGCTGCCTTTGTCCGGTGGTCAGGTCCAGCGCGTGGGCTTGGCCCGTGCGCTCTGTGGCAGGCCCGCGCTGGTGATCCTGGATGAGCCCAACTCCAACCTCGATTCTGCCGGTGAGGCGTGCCTGACCCGCGCCATCATCGCCCTCAAAGCCGCGGGTGCCGTGGTGATCGTGATGGCGCATCGGCCCAATGTGCTGGTGGTCACCAACAAGCTCTTGCTGCTGGAAGCCGGCCGCATGGTCGAATTCGGCGACCGCGATGTGCTGTTGGCGCGCGGACCGCAAACCGCGGTTGCCCCGATCGCTGGCCCGATCACTGGCCCGATCGCTGGCCAAGCTTCTGACCCGATCACTGGCCCAATCTCTGGCCCAACTTCTGGCCCAACTTCTGGCCCAACTTTTGACCCAACTTCGGTTCCGGTTACTCGGCCGATCCCGCTGCAGCCCGCTGCGGCTGCGACCCCGATGCCCGTACCTGTCGCAGGCTCCGCCCCCGAGAGCCCCAACCGCGCCCGTGCGCCTGGGGCCTCGCCGGATATGATGCGACGGGTCCGGGTGTTTGGCGCCAGCCCGCGCACCACCGGCTTGAGCCGGGTGCAATGATGGGAAAAACCCGATGAGTGCCGGCCTGCTTGCGCTTGCGCCCTCCCCCACCAGCCGGCCCGACACCAGCCGGCCCGACACCAGCCTGACCGGCCCGGTCCGGCTGGCGGTGCTGGCTTTGGCGCTGATGCTGGGCGCGTTCGGCCTCTGGTCGGTCACCACCGTGATCGGCGGCGCTGTGGTGGCGCAGGGTCAGGTCACCGTCAAAGCCCAACCGCAGGAGGTCCAAAGCCTCGAAGGCGGCACCGTGCAGGCGATTTTGGTCCATAATGGCGATACGGTGCACGCGGGCCAGGTGATGGTCCGCTTTGACCCGACCCTGACCGCCGCCAACCTTGGCATCGCCCAATCGAAACTCGCCAATGCCTTGGCCTTGGTTGCCCGTCTGCAAGCCGAACAACTGGGCCTTGCGACGATCGATTTCACGCCGGACAAAATTCTCGGCACCGCCCTGCCGTTCGCCGCCCCCGACCTCACGCTGCCGGCCGAAGGCCAGCGCAAAATCTTCGCCGCCCGCGCCGCCGTCCTGGCCGGGCAGCGCGACCGTCTGGCCGAAACCATGGCGCAATATGACACCCAGACCCAGGGGCTGATCGGCCAGATAGCCGCCAAAGAGGATGAAATCAGCCTGACCGGGGCCGAGATCACCAACCAGCAAAGCCTGGTCGATCAGGGCCTGGCCCGCCAAAGCACCCTGTCTGACCTGCGCCGCACCCAGGCCGATCTTCTGGGCCAGTTGGCGGCTTTGCAGGCCGATAAGGCCAAACTGGTCACCTCGCGCCGCGACAGCAGGCTGGAAACCCTGCAGGGTGAGCGGACCTTTGCCGAACAGGTGGTGATCGACCTGCGCGATGCCACGGCCAAGGTCGAGGAACTGGTGCCCGAGATCGTGACCCGCAGCGACCAGTTGGCCCATGCCCAGATCCGCGCGCCGATGGACGGCGTGGTGCATGAGATGAAGGTCGCCACCATCGGCGGCGTGGTGGCGCCCGGGGCCACTTTGGTCGAGGTGATCCCCTTGGCCCAAGGCTTCAGCTTCGAGGTGCAGGTGGATCCCAAGGGGATTGATCAGGTCCATCTGGGCCAGGTGGCCGACCTTGTGCTGGGCTCGTTCGATCCGCGCTCCACGCCGCGCCTGAAAGCCAGCGTCAGCAATGTGCCACCCAATGCGGTCGTAGACCCACACTCCGGGCGCAGCTATTACCGGGTGGAACTGAGCGTGACCGCCGCCGAACTGGCCCGGATCGGGGATCAGCAACTGGTGCCGGGCATGCCGGTTACGGCTTACCTTAGCACCTCCAGCCGGTCGGTCCTGACCTACCTCTTGCATCCTTTGGCCAGCCAGCTCGACATGGCCTTCCGCGAGAAGTGACCCGACCCAGCTGCCCCTGATCTGGCCCCTGATCTGGCCCCCAATCTGGCCCACCTGCGCCATCCGGGGCACAAGTCCGGCCAAAAATACCATAATCCCTACCCCAGACTTGTAGCCCCTGCCCCGCTCTGGCAGGTTTGCCGCCAACATCCTTGGTGGGGCCAACCCCCTGCCAGACCCATCGCCGCAAACGGCGAGGGATCAGCGAGGCAAGGCAGTGCCCATGACCATAAGCAGGATCGGTCGCCTCCGATACGCGCGGTACTCCGCGCTGGCGCTGCTTTTGATGTCTTGCGCACCGTCTGATCCTTATGCGCCGCCGACCTTTGGCTTTCTGGCCCGTTATCATGGCGCGGTCCAAGGCGCGCCGGTCCTGCTGCAGAATGACAACTGGTGGCTGCGCCTGAATGATCCGGTCTTGAACCGGCTGGTCGCCACCGCTCTGGCCGGCAACCCCTCGCTGGATGTGGCGCGCGCCAGGATCGGGCAAGCGCAAGCGGCCTTTGCCGGCACCCCTGGGCTTTTGAACCTGTCGATCCCGCTGTCTGCCAGCGGGTCGGGCCGGTTCGGGGTTGCCCCGCAATACGGTGCCACGGCGCAACCAAGCCTCACCTGGCTGCTCGACCCTTACGGCGGCCACCGCGCGCAGAAGAATGCCGCCCGCGCCGGGGTCGAGATCGCCGCCGCCGAACTGGCTGCCGGCCGCCTCCTGGTGTTGTCCAACCTCGGCAATGCCTATGTCGAACTGCGCTACCGCCAGACTTTGCTCGCCCTGCAGGATCAGGAAAGCCAAAGTCGGCGCCAGACCCTCGCCCTGACCCAGACCATGGCCGCAGCCCGCGATGCGACCAGGCTGGATGTCACCCGGTCCGAGGCGCGGGTGGCCGATCTGGCGGCGCAGCGGCCAAGCCTGCAGGCCACGATCAAGGCCAAGGCCAATGAAATCGCCGTGCTGACCGGCTTTGCCCCCGGCACCCTGCCCGCCGACCTGGCCCGCGCCTTGGACCGTGCGGGGCCGCAGCCGCACCCGACCCTGGCACCCGATGTCGGCATCCCGGCCGATCTGTTGCGCAACCGGCCCGACATTCAGGTGGCCGAACGGCAATATTACGTGGCCCTTGCCGGCCTCACCCAGGCGCAGGCCGCCCTTTACCCCCGCCTGTCGCTGGCAGGCACCTTAACGCTGCAGGCCGCAACCGGCGTCAAGCGGGTCACAAGCTATGTCTTTGGCCCCTCAATTCAACTGCCCAGCCTGCCCGGCAAGCAGGCCAAAGCTGCGGTGTCCGGCGCGCGCGCCGCGATCGAAGGCGCCCATGCCACCTGGAAATCCACCGTGCTGACCGCCCTTCTGGAGGTGGAAAATGCCATGCTCGATTATCAGGCCGCCGCAACCGCCCAACAGGCCGCCGACCGGGCGGCGCGCCTTTATGGCCAAGCGCTGGATCTGACCACCAAGGTCTTTGCCCAGGGCGATGCCACGCTCAGCGATCTGATCGACGCCGATCAGGCGCTGGCACAAGCCCGGCAGGTCCAGGCGCAAACCTGGTTCCAGCGCGGCCAAAGCTTTGTCGCCCTGAATGTCCGGCTGGGTGCCGGCAACGCGGTCGCAGCCGCCCTGCCATGACCCGGCGGATTTAATCCGGTCCCTGGCGCATGATGACGTTTGATCGAAACATCCTCCTGCGCTGGATTCTCAGGGATCGCGTGAATGTTGAGGAAAACCGCGTGCCACTTTTCCCCATCACGCTCTAACAGGCTGCTGAATTAGTCGCCCACTCGGGACGGCGTTCCTCTGGGTGCGCAGGAATTGGTTCCGGGAAGCACGGTTTTTGGCCGCGAGGGGCGACGCTCGGTGTCCACCCTCGGCCTCATACTGTCAGTAGCCGCGGCAGCCGGGCCAGATTGCAGACCGCCATTGTGAGGGTGAACTGGGCTCCCACCCGCTTGACGCCCCGCAGCATCGTCTGGGCCATCGGCCCGACCGTCTTGGCCCAGCCGAAGGGCTCCTCGATCTTCTTGCGTCGTTTCTGAGAGACGTCGTACCCCGGATTCCGGGTGGTTCGGCCGTCAACAGCCGAGTGCCGGACCTTTTGTGCCACATGGGGCGTGACGCAGGCCTGACGCAGATCGCTGACAAAATCCGCGCAGTCGTAACCCTTGTCGGCACCAACCGTCAGCCGTCTGGTCGAGCCCGGCGAATGGCGGTGGATCATGGCGAGGGCCGCCCGGCGCTCGGCATGGCCATCGGCTTGCGTCATCTCGGTCTGGACGATGAGCCCGTGACGGTTCTCCATCATCGTATGCCCCATGAAGCAGAGGCTCGCGCCGGTGCCGGGCGATTTCTTGTAGAGCCGAGCCTCGGGATCGGTGACTGAGGCATGGGTCGCATTGGACCGTTTCTGGCCGCGAAAGTCGACCTCGGCATTGTGCTCATTGGGTTTGGTGGGGGTCATCGGGGCGGTCTCGGGGTTGATCTGGGCGGGAGTTTCGACATCGGCAGCAGGCGACGCAGGCGGCGGATCATCCGGCCCCTTGTCTTTGCCAAGAGGGGAGCGCTCCAGCTTGGGCTGGAAACTTTTCATCGACGCCCAGGCTTTGACGAGCGTGCCGTCGACCGAAAAGTGCTCGTCCGACAGCAGTGGCGCCACCTCGCGGTGCGCAAGGATCGCGGCCAGGAACTTGCGCGCGATGTCAGTGGTCAGCAGCCGGTCGCGGTTCTTGCTGAACACCGTCGGCACCCAAACAGCGTCATCAATGCCCAGCCCGACGAACCAGCGGAACATCAGATTATACTGCATCTGCTCCATCAGTTGCCTCTCCGACCGGACCGAGAACAGGATCTGGATCAGGCTGGCCCGCAGCAACCGCTCGGGCGCGATCGACGGACGCCCCTCGGTCGAGTAAAGCACATCGAAGTCGCCATCGAGACTGGCAAGCGCATCGTTGACGATCTGCCCGATCTTGCGAAGCGGATGACGGGCCGGGATACGGTCCTCAAGGTCAACGTAGCTGAACAGCGACCCGCTCGTCTTGTCCGATCCCCGCATCACCGTCCCCCCTCAAACCGCACGGAGACGGAATCATTTTCCAGATCCGGCGTCCAGGGTCGGGTTTTTCAGCAGCCTGCTAACTTTGGCTTAATCCGGTCCACACCTTTTGGCTTAATCCAGGACACAACTGACGGTTGATTCTAATCTGACCGGGGCTATTGGCGCGATCTCGCCGATCCCGGGGCTTTGCCGGGCCAATTGCAGCGAAGTTCCGCTGTCTTTGGTTAAAGCGCCACATCCTTGCCAAAATCCTGACTAGACCCTGCCACGCTTGGCCCCCACCGTCGCTCCGGGCCGGTCGCTGCTGACCGGATGCTGGACACACACGAAGGGCGAACTTATATGGGTACGATCATCACGGTTTCCTCGGCTGCGGGGCTTACGTATGCTCTGGCCCATGCCACAGGGGGGGAGACCATTCAGCTCGCCGCGGGCGATTACGGCAAGCTTGCATTGAACCCCTATTCGGGCTTCAACGTTGCCTTTCCGTCCAATGTCACGATCACCTCGGCCGACCCTTTGCATCCGGCCAGCTTCAGCGGCCTCGATCTGCGCAGCGTCGCCAACCTCACGATTGACAGTGTGGTCTGCAATTACAAATTCACCCCCGGCGATCCGCTTTACACCGCCCCGTTCAGCGTGACGGGCGGCGCCAACATCGCCATCACCGATTCCACCTTCAACGGCGATGTGGCCAGCGGCATGACCTCGGTCGACAATGGCTTTCCAACCGGCATCGGCCTGTCGGTCCGCGGGGTCACCGGGGTCACTCTGGCCGGCAATGACGTCTCCAGTTTCTACCGGGGGGTGGCGGTTTCAACCTCCAACAATGTCAATGTCACCGGCAATGACGTGCATGGCATCCGGATGGACGGGATGGACTTCTGCCAGATCCAGGGCGGCAACATCGCGGGCAACCACATCCACGATTTCCACACCTCGCCGCTGTCGCTGGATCACAGCGACATGATCCAGTTCTGGACCGCCGGCACCACCGCACCTTCGACCGACATCAACATCACCGGCAACGTGCTTGACATCGGCACCGGCGGTTACACCCAGTCGATCTTCATGCGCAACGAACTGGTCGACACCGGGGTTGCGGGTCCGTCGATGTATTACCAGAATATCAACATCTCCAACAACCTGATCACCAATGCCCAGTTGCACGGCATCACGGTGGGCGAAACCAATGGCCTGACGATCAGTCAGAACTCCGTGCTGCATGCCGATGGCAACCTGGTCGACGGGGCCGACGCCACGGTCGAGATCCCCCAGATCAACGTGGCCGCCGCATCGACCAATGTGTCGATCACCGGCAATGCCACCGCCGGGATCAATGGCTATACCAGCCAGGCGGGCTGGGTGATCAACCACAATGCCTTCGTGCAGGATCAGACGCTGGGCGCACCGGGCTATTACGGCGATGTGTTTGTCTCGTCCTCGCTGACCTCTCATGACGGGGTGCACCTGTTTCTGGCCCTGCCAGGCGCCATGATCGACCTTTTGGGCGCCGGGGCGGCGGCGACGCGCGATTATCTGCCCGCAGCCGGGGCGGTGGCCGCGCTGTTCCAGTCGGTCGAAGATCATGCCGGCTCGATGCAGACCCGCACCTTTGATGCCAGCCTCAGCCTGACTTCGCTGGGCACCCTGCCTGCGGGCACCCTCTATCAATGGACCTTCGGCGATGGCACCACCGCCACCGGACAAAAGGTCATCCACACCTTTGGCACCGGCGGGTATTACGATGTCTCGCTGACCGTGATCCTGCCCGGCGGCGCCACCGACACGACCACGGGCTCGATCGGCATCGAGGGCAGCAATATCGTCACCCTGGGCAGCGACGGTTACCTGCGGGCCACCGATTATGGCACCACGGTCATTCTGCCCGGCGGTCCGTTTAACTCGGCGACCGGCATCCAGCTGGGTGCCCCGGGGGTGACGGCGGTGATTGCGCGTGCCCATGTGGCCGACCTGCTGCTGGAGAAGGATTTCGACATTGCCCTGCAGCTGCATGCCGACAGCCGCACCAGCTATGGCGAGGTGTTCCGCCTGAACGGCTCGATCACCGCCTTTGTCTCGACCAACGGCGAGTTGACGGTTCAGACCAAGTCCTCGGACGGCAGCCAGATCCAGCTGACCTCGACCGGGATTTCGATGACCGACCTCAAGGTCCATGCGATCGACATCCGCCTGCACAACGGGCTGTTGCAGCTCTGGGTCGATGGCCATGTCGCGGCCCAATCCGCCTTTGCCGGCACCATGGGGTCGTACGGCACGCTGGACATGACCTTTGGCAACCCATGGGGCCAGAAGAACTTTTACGGCGACCTCAGCGGCTTCAACATCCGCGCCGGCGAACTTGCCCTGGCGCAGGGTCAGAATATCCTGTCGCTGGGCAGTGACAGCCAGTTCCATTCCGGCACCACAACCATCACAACCACAACCGACGCCCAGGCCCTGACATTGATCACCGATAGCCTGGCTCCGCCGGTCGCGGATCTGCATCTGGGCGATATAGGCCGGGTCGCCAACGTGCAAACCGCCCTGCTCGGGGGTCTGATCGCCTCGCATGCCTTTGATGTCTCGATGCACATCAACGCCGACAGCATTGCCTCGGCCGGCACGATCTTCCGGATGGACAACAGCATCGCCGCCCGGGTCAGCACCACCGGAGAGTTGTTGGTCCGCGCCTTTGACGATGCCGGTCAGTTGCACACGCTGACCACCACCGGCGGCCATCTGACCGATCTGGCCAGCCACGCGGTCGACATCCGGCTGACCGACGGCAAGCTGCAACTGTGGCTCGATGGCACCCTCGCCAATGAAACCGACTTTGCCGGCACCTTGCACACCACCACCGGCACCGGGCTCAACTTCGGCAACCTGATCGCTTCGAGCAATTTCGCCGGCCATCTGACCGGGTTCGACATCGCGGTGAGCGATGCGCCCGACAGCGGTGCCCTTGGCTATCACGCCTCCGACTGGGCAACCACGGTTGCCTGATCTGGGTCGCCTGATCTGGGCCGCCAAAGCTAGGTAGCCCGCGTTGGGCCGCCTGATCTGGGCCGCCTGATCTGGGTTGCCCAAGTTGGGTCGCCCGCGTTGGGTTGCCTGACATCTGCCGCCTGACCGGCGCAGCGGCTGATTCTTCCGGGCGGACAGGAACCCCCCTGCCCGCCCGTTCTCGGTTTGGCGACAACCGGCCCGGATTTCCCACCTCTGGTGCCGTCCGCGCCACGGTCCGACAACCGCTAATTGTGATTTGACCGGCCAAGCCGAATTTGCTCTGTCCGCGCCCGATCGGGGTGTAAAACCGGTTGCAGAGGGCTTAGAGCGCATTCCGAAAAGTGTGAAGCGGTTTTCGGATGAAATGCGCGCAAAAACAAAGGCCTAAAGCGGTTGTTTGATGCTTATCAAGCGCAAACCGCTTTAGGCCCAATATCCCGCCCGCTCTGGTAGCCTACCGGTGTGCTCCACCGCACGCCGCGGACTCTGGTAACAATTTTTTCAAGGGGGGTTTCCCTGATGTCTTTGCGACTACGCCTGAATACCATCTGCAATACCATCTGTGGCGCAGCCCTGATCGCCAGCGCTTTGGCCGGGGCACCGCTGGCAGCGTCCGCCGCGACCTTCAACCTCAGCCTGCCCGGCAATTATTTCGGCAGCAATGGCTCGGCCGGTGCCACGATCAGCGACAGCACGATCCCGTTGACCGAAGGGGTCGCGGCCGGTGGCTTTGCCGCCAGCGGCAATCTGCATGGCATGGGGGTGGAGAATTTCACCGCCTGGTGCCTTGATATCGTCACCACGATGAAAACCTCGTCGGATTATATCACCACCACCACGCCGTTCCAAAGCCTGCTCAGCCCCAGCCGGATGACCAACATCCTGCGGCTGTTTGACACCGGCTTCAAGACGCTCAACCTCGCCAATGGTGCGGATTCGGGCGGCTTCCAGCTGGCTTTGTGGGAGCTGATGTATGAAAATGCCCCGACCTTCGATCTGACCTCGGGCAATTTCACCGCCTCCAGTGCCG
>JAYTQA010000051.1:0-5318 GCA_043746955.1 bacterium
ATTTTGTGCCGAAATGATGATCACCGGCAAGCCGGGGCGAATGCGGCTGATGCGCGGCAGCGCCTCCAGCCCATTGCCATCGGGCATGATCACGTCGGAAATCACCAGATCTCCCTTGCCCTCTTCGACCCAGCGCATCAGCGTCATCAGGCTGGCGGTTGCATGGACCTTGCAGCCTGCGCGGGTCAGGGCCTGGGTCAGCACCGTGCGGATCGTGCGGTCGTCGTCTGCGACCAGTACAGTGCCATCCATCTTAGCTTTCCTCCACTTTGTCTTTCGGGGCCAACGGCAGCGACAGGCGGAACACGGTGCGCCCCGGCACCGTTTCGACCCCGATCAGGCCACCATGGTCGGTGATGATCTTGGAAACCAAGGCAAGCCCCAGCCCGGTGCCGTTTTCGCGGCCCGAGACGAAGGGTTCGAAGATATCGGCGGCGATGACGGGCGGGATGCCGGGGCCGTCGTCGATGATCTCGACCTGCAGCGGCAGGCTTGCCCCGGTGCCATCTTTGCGGCGCAGGCGCAGCGACAGATCGTAAAACGTGCGCAACCGGATCGTGCCGCGCTGGTTGCGGGCGGCTTCGGTGGCGTTCTTGATCAGGTTGAGGAACACCTGCATCAACTGGTCAGGGTCGGCCCAGGTGGCTGGCAGCGAAGGGTCGTAATCTTCCACAAACATCATAGAGCTGGCATAGCCCATCTGAGCCGAGCGTCTGGCGCGGTCCAAAGCGTCGTGGATGTTGACCGCGCGGGCCTCGGGCGGGCGCAGGTTGCCGAACTGTTCGACCTGCTCCAGCAGTTTGACGATGCGGCGGGTCTCCTCGACGATCAGGTCGGTCAACTCGCGGTCGATCGGGCCGAGGTTCATCGCCAGCAGCTGGGCCGCGCCGGAAATCCCGGCCAAGGGGTTCTTGATCTCATGCGCCAGCATTTCGGCCATGCCGATCGCAGATTTGGCGGCAGACGACGCATTGCGGGCGCGGTCGATCCGGTCGGCCATCACCCGGGGCGCGATCAGCAACAGCAACTGGTCGCCGTCCGGCATCGGCGCAATCTGGATCAGGCAATGCTGCGAGACGCGGTCAAACATCGTGACCTGCACGTCATTGATGTTCACATCGGCCTGATTGAACCGGGCGCGGATGCAGGATTCGGTCAGGGCCACATCGACGCGCAACTTTTCGGTCAGGCTATGGCCGGTCAGCGCCTTGGCGGAGGCGTTCAGGAAGGTCTCGGCCGCCGGGTTGGCCGCGATGATCTGGTCATCCCGGTCAATCAGCAGGGCGGGCATCGGCAGCGAGGCCCAGATCGATTCGAAGGGCGGGGCCATGGTCATGCCGCGCGCCGTTCCGATTGGCCGAAGATGCGGTCGATCAGGTGGAGAACCTGGGCGGGGTTGTCATTGGCCAGCAGTTGGTCGCGGTGCTGCGCGAGGCCGGCCTGCTCCAGATACCAGCCGAGGTGTTTGCGCGCGCAGCGTGACCCAAGGCTGACCCCGTAAAACGCCAGCATCGCCTCGTAATGCGCGGCGATCAGACCGGCGAGGGCTGCGCCTTGCGGGATTTTTGGCGCGGGCAGCCCATGCAGTTTATGGGCAATTTCGGCGAGCCGCCACGGCGCACCCTGTGCGCCACGGCCAATCATCACGCCATCCGCGCCGGATTGGGTGAGGGCGGCTTGCGCGGTGGTGGCGTCCACGATGTCACCATTGGCGATGACCGGGATTGTCACTGCATCCTTCACCGCGCGGATCGCCTGCCAGTTGGCGTTGCCTTTATACATCTGGCAGCGGGTGCGGCCATGGATGGTGATCATCGCCACGCCTGCCTGTTCCGCACGTCTGGCCAGTTCGGGGGCGTTAAGACTGGCGTCGTCCCAGCCGAGCCGGGTTTTCAGCGTGACCGGCACGCTGACCGCCGCCACCACCGCATCAATCAGCCGCAGCGCATGGTCCAGATCGCGCATGAGGGCCGAGCCGCAAGCGCCACTGGTGACCCGCTTGGCCGGACAACCCATGTTGATGTCGATGATCCGGGCACCCTGCCCGACCACAAAGCGGGCGGCTTCGGCCATCCAGTACGGCTCTCGCCCGACCAGTTGCACGGCGGTCGTCGTCGCGGTCGCGGCTTCGGCCAGACCCGGTTCGGCCAGACCCGGTTCGGCGATATCCAGCGTGGCGCGCGCGCGCGCCTCGGGGCTGTCGCGCATCACCTCCTCGGAGGCCACCATTTCGGACACTACCAACCCCGCGCCAAAGCCCGCCACCACCCGCCGCCACGGCAGGTCGGTAATCCCCGCCATCGGGGCAAGGATCACGGGCAGCATCAGGGACAGCGGGACAGCGGGCACGAGATCTCCTTTCGGCACCTTTTGGTACCTAGGCTGGGCCGGAGGATTCGAACAGCCATCCGGGCGGATTTATGCCTGATATTCGGGCATTGCTTAAAATATAGGCAACGGGACGCGGCAATCGGCAGAATGCAGGCTTAACCGGCGGCCAACTGCAGGCGGGCGGGCGGGCGGGCTGCCTTCGGTTGCGCAGTTTGCATTCTGTGATGTGCGCCAAGCGGCTGCCCACCCCGGCAGATATTTTTGGCCGGATGAAACGGTGCGCGTCAGGGAGAATTCCCTCGGCACCGCATATCCTTTACAGGGAGTGCAAAAGGCAGGTGACATGACGACAGCCCCAATTACAGCGCCGATCACAGCCGCGATCATTGTGGCCGCAGGTCGCGGGGTGCGCGCGGGCGAGGGCATCCCCAAGCAATGGCGGATGCTGGCCGGGCACCCGATGCTCGCCCATGCGCTGGCGGCGTTTGCCGGCATGCCGCGGGTTCTGGTGATCCATGCCGATGACCGGGCGGTCGCCGAGGCGATGGTTGGGGCGATGGTCGGGGCGATGGCTAAGGCGGGGGCTGAGACGGGAGCTGAGGTCAGGACTGACCCGGGGGCTGAAACGGTCGCTAAGGCGGGGGCGGGGGCCGAGGCGGGGGCTGAAACGCTTGCTGAGCCGGGGGGTCAGGTCTTGACTGAACCCGAGGCTGATACGGTCGCCAAGGCAGGGGCGAGGGCTGAGGCTAGGGCAAAGGCGGGGGCTGAGGTCGGGGCTGAACCGGGGGCTGAGGTGAGGGTTGGGGTCGGGGCCGAAAGTGTCACGCTGGTGGTCGGCGGGCCAAGCCGGGCGGCCTCGGTCCGTGCCGCGCTGGAGGCGCTGGAGGGTCAGGGTGTCGCCCAGGTGCTGATCCACGACGGGGCGCGGCCCTTGGTGTCGGCCAAGGTGATTGCGCGGGTTCTGGCGGCATTGGACCATGCGGCGGGGGCGGCCCCGGCCTTGCCGGTGACCGATGCGCTTTGGACCGGAGTGGACGGCTTGGTGACCGGCACCCGCGACCGCGCGGGCCTGTACCGGGCGCAGACGCCGCAGGGCTTTCAGTATCCGGCGATCCTGTCGGCGCACCGCGCGTTTCGGGGGGAGGCTGCCGATGATGTCGAGGTCGCGCGGGCGGCGGGTTTGGCGGTGGCGATGGTGCCGGGCGAGGAGGCTAACCTGAAGGTCACCTTCCCGGATGATTTTGCCCGCGCAGAGGCTATGATGGGCCAAGTCCCGCGCCAGGAGAGGCAGATGGATATCCGGATGGGCAACGGCTTTGACGTGCACGCCTTTTGCGAAGGCAGCGGCGTCTGGCTGTGCGGGGTGAAGGTGCCGCATGGCAAGGCGCTGTTGGGGCATTCGGACGCCGATGTGGGCATGCACGCGCTGACCGATGCGATTTATGGCGCACTGGCGGCCGGCGACATTGGCCGCCACTTTCCGGCCGCTGACCCGCAGTGGAAGGGCGCCGCGAGCCGGCTATTTCTGGCCCATGCCGCGCAGATGGCGGCGACGCGCGGCTACAAGATCACCAACGCCGATGTGACGCTGATCTGCGAGCGGCCCAAGGTCGGGCCCCACGCGGATGCGATGCGCGCAGCACTGGCGGCAATTCTGGGCGTGGCGGTCGACCGGGTGAGTGTGAAGGCCACCACCTCCGAACAGCTTGGCTTTACCGGGCGGGAAGAGGGGATTGCCGCGCTGGCCACCGCAGTTCTGGTGGCGGGATGAAGGTGGGTGTCAGGGCTGCCGCCTCGGTATGGATTGGCTTTGACAGGTGGGATGCGCGGGTTGCAGCGATGGTTGCGGCGGGTCGGGTGGCGGGAGGATGGTGAGTGTGAAAGCCCTCCGTGCGGAACAGAGTGGCTTTGACGGGTGGGACCACAGGGGTGCGTCGAGTCTTTCGACGGTTCGGCTGGCGGGAGGATGGTGCGGGTCTGGGTCACCGCCTTGGTAAGGTTTGGCTTGGACGGGCGGGCAAGGCGGGTGTGGCAGTTCTGGTGGCGGGAGGTTGGTGCGGGTCTGGGTCACCGCCTCGGTAAGGTTTGGCTTGGACGGGCGGGCAAGGGGGTGCGGCGATGGTTTTGGCAGTTCTGGTGGCAGAATGAAGCTGCCGGTCACCCGGTGGCTGGTGATTTTCTTTGGAGTCGGGCGGTTGCGCCCGGCACCAGGGACATGGGGCTCGGCGGTGGCGTTGGGATTGGGCATGCTGATCCTGCAGGGCGCCGGGTTTCCGGGGCTGGTGCTGGCGACGGCGGGCATATCCGCCTTGGGCTTTTGGGCTTGCGCGGTTGAGTTGGCCCCGGGCCAGGACCCCTCGGAAGTTGTCATCGACGAGGTGGCGGGGCAATGGCTGGCCCTGGTGTTCACCGCCGGCGGGTTCTGGGGGCGAGGGCTGGCTACGACCGGGGTTTTCAGCAGCGGCCATGTCGGCTGGTTGCCATGGCCGGCCTGGGTGTTTCCCTTCGCCTTGTTCCGGCTGTTCGACATCTGGAAACCCGGAGTGATTGGCCGGGCCGACCGCCGGGCCGATCCGGCTGGCGTGATGCTGGATGACCTGTGGGCCGGACTGTTCGCCGGGCTGGCGACCGTGGTGCTGGCCGGGGTTTATCATGGGGTGATGTTCCTGTGACCGAGCCCATGCCCGAGCCGGTGACTGAGCCGGAGACCCGTTCGGTCACCCCTCCCGCGACCTCTGCTGTCTCCCCTCCTGTGACCTCTGCTGCGACCCCTCCTGTCTCCCCTCCTGCGACCTCTGCTGTCACCCGTTCTGTGACCTCCTCTGTGTCGCCGTCTGTCATTCCTGCAGCGACCCGTTCCGCGCGCTCTGCTAGTGTCGATTCTGGGGCCGGGCCTGTGACCTCGTCTTTGACCGAGCCTGTGACATCTCCCGCCATCTTGCCTGCCGCCGATGTGGCCGGGTTGTTGGGGGCGGCGCGGGCGCGGG